>NZ_JAOQJF010000005.1:0-147684 GCF_025567195.1 Alitiscatomonas aceti
TGACACTTTTTGAACGCGGCTGTTTCTTTTCTTTATCCCAGTGGGATTCATACATCTGCAAATAGGTACCTTTTTTCTTGTTCTCTTTTCTTAAATAGTATGCCATAACCGACCTCCGAGCAAAGTGCTATAGAGTACTATTATTATAACATATCAAAAAAATTTTTTCAATAAAAAAAAGCCCCAAAAGGGCATTGAAAATTTGCTGTAAATAAAGGAAAGACCTTTATGTATGCGGACGCAAAAAACAGTATCCCCATAGGACAGACGCACGGCGCTTCCCGGACGCAGCAGGCAGACAAAAAATTTTATTTTTTTCAAAAAAAGACTTGCTTTTTTTGAAATCCATGGTATTATAAACAGGCTTGATGATTCGGCCTGTTGGTCAAGCGGTCAAGACGACGCCCTCTCACGGCGTAAACCCGGGTTCGATTCCCGGACAGGTCATACAGGAGCTTTATCAGAAATGATAAGGCTCCTTTTTTGTTTACGCGGGCAGCGGGCAAACGTCCATGGCTGCACGAGACTCTGGAGGCTGCCGTGATCATCATGAGGAATCTACGCAGCGTGTTTCTTATGGTTTTTCCGCCGGGCTTCTGGACACAGGAAAAAAGCCGCCGCCCGCAATTTCTGCGGACAGCGGCCTTTACGTTTATTCCTTACTGGTTTTCCTCCAGGCTTACGCCGGCGATCTTGATGTTCACATCCAGAACGATGAGCCCCGTCATATTTTCAATGGCGCTCTTTACCTTATCCTGGACCACCTCGCATACCTTGGGGATGCTGTACCCATACTTCAGATTCAGAGACAGGCTCACGGAAACGTGCTCCTCCGTTACATCCACCTTTACACCCTTGGAAAGGTTCTTCATTCCCAGCTTTCCAACCAGCTCGTTGGTGATGTTTCCGGCCATGGAGTCCACGCCTTCCACCTCTGTCGCCGCCAGGCCGGCAATGATTGCCACGACTTCGTCTGCGATCTGTACCTCGCCGATCTGATCCTTCTCATATACTTTATGACTGATTCTTACTGTATCCGCTGCCACAATGATTACCTCCTGCGATCATAGTTTTCCTACCATGTCCTCCAGACATTATACCATAACCACAAAACTTTGCATAGGCTTTTCCAGAAGATTTCTGCGGCGCGCATACAGGAACCGCCTTACTCGGCCAGATCCATCAGCGTGATCACGATGCCGTTGGCCCCCACCTCTGTCTTTCTTTTTACGATATCCTCGATCTGGGCCCGCTCCGGGTCAGTCAGAGTCACCGCATTGACCACCACATCCACCTGGTCCTCTGTGATGCTGACCACCGGATCCACAAAGCCCTTGGCCCGGAGCAGGGTCTCCGCCGCATTTTCCTTTTCAGAGATCTCCGTCATCCGGATCATACTCTGGATGGCTGCCTGCTTTTCCGTATCCGGGATCTGGCCGTTATTGATCAGCTCCATAAGCGTCTCCTTATTCTTCGCCCGGATCTGCTCACGGCTCAGCTGGACGCCGGCTATGTACTCGGACACACTGGTGCCTCCGGTGAGCACCGCCTCCCCGGGATTTTCAAGGCCTGCGGCCTCTGTTTCGCTTCCCGCCGGTTCACTGCTTCCCGCAGAGTCTGCCGCCTGTGTCTCCCCTCCGGCCTCTGCGTCCAGGCTTCCGGCGCTCTCAAGCTCCCCGTCCAGACTCTGGATCTCCTTTAAGGTACCGTCGTCCGCCCGGTTCACCGCCTGGTTTTCCGCCAGAATGTCCTCATCGGAGATCTCCATCATCCCCGCCTCAAACACATCCGAGCCCGCCACCTCCTTTTTTGCAGAATAATTTAAATATCCGGCTGCCGCGATCATGATCGCCAGCGTGGTGATGATCACCTGGTTTCTCCTGAATATCCGTTTCATTCCTCAGACTCCTTCTTTCACCCTCTTTAATACTTTTATCTTATGTGCCGGCAGCCCGAATAATGCTTCCATGGCCTCAGAAATTTCCGCACGCACACTGGCGTTTCCCCCGCCGTCAGCGCTGATTACGATACCGGCCACCTCCGGCGTCAGCTCCTTTTCTACCACAGGCCCCTGGTTCCCGCCGCCCATGACGGTGCTCTCAGAGAGTTCCTGCTCCCTTACGGTGCGCCCGTCCTCTCCCTTTTCCTCTGTGGCTGAGGTCCTGGAATTTTTATCCACATGGAACACCCGCTCCTCCGAGGATTTCAGCACCACCATCACATCTGCCTTTCCTACGCCCTCTACCCGGTCCAGGAGGCCGGCGATCCGCTGCTCCAGCTCCTTTTCATACAGAGATCCGCCGCTGCCTCCGGAGACGGCCTGCGCCCCTCCGGAAAGGCCCGGGAGTTCCCCTTTCTCCGGCCCGTCCGCTGGCCCGTCCAGAAGACGGCCGGTTCCGCTCCGGTCCGTGTTTTCCATCCCTCCGCTTCCCACAGCCGCCGCCTCAAGGGATCGTTCCTTTTCTGTCCCCGGCATGGAAAGCACGAACAGCAGCAGCCCGGAGCAGAATACAAAGATCAGCTTTTCCTTATTCATCCTCCAGATCGATCCGGATCCGTCCTTCTTCCACTCCATAATACTCTCCTATCCTTATTTTCAGATTTCCGATCTCCCGGTTGGCCCTTCTGCGCCGCTCCAGCCCAGCCTCGCGGCCGTTTTCCTCCCGGCTCCAGGTTTCCGCTCCCTGTCCCCGGAAGGCCTCCGTGTCCCCTTCCAGGGGCCCCGGGCTCCCGCTTTCTGGGATCCCCACGATCAGCTTCACCTCCAGCACTGAACCGAAGCCCGGACGCTCCGGATCCTCCTCCACCACTGCCTCTGCCTGTCTGCATTCCAGACCGGCACTCTCCGCCATGGTCATAAGATCCGTTTCCACCGCCCGCCGGTAGCTGTCCGCCAGCCGCTTCATCCGGGTCCCGTCCGCGTCGGCGATCTCCCTCTGTAAGAGCTTCACATCATTCTGGAAGGTGATCCGGCCAAAGGCCCCGGCCATGCGCTCCTCCAGCCCTGTAAGATCCCCCAGGGGCCCGAACACCAGGAGAATGAATACCATCCCGGTAAAAAGCCTCAGGTATTTTTCATATTTCCGGTCCGGAAGGAAATTTAAGACCGTGGTCATCAGGATCAGATAAAACACCAGGCTGCGGATCCACTCATATACAGCTTCCAAGCCTCCTCCTTTCCCGTCTACCCCGCATACCAGACGGCATTGGTGGACGCACAGAGAACGGCGATGGTCACAGAAAACAAAGCCAGGGAGCAGCCCACGATCTTTAAAAGGATCCCATGGCCAGCCGCCGCCCCGGTCATGCATGCCACCAGCCGCTTATCGCAGACCGGCTGCATCACCGCCGCCGCCATATAATAAAGGAACATCAGCACCAGCAGCTTGATGACCGGGACCGCCGCCATAAAAAGAAGCACCAGGACCGCTGCCGCCCCGGCTGTATTCTTTATCAGGATCCCCGAGCCCATGACCATCTGGGATATGGCTCCTGCTCCGGCCCCCACGCCTGGGATCATCTGGGCCAGCCGCATGGCCGATGCATTTTTTAAGGCATCTGCCTGGGGCAGCACCAGTCCCTGGATCACATGGAAGCCCACGATGATCCCGAACATGGTCTTTAAGGTCCACAAGATCCCCTGCCGCAAAAGCTCTGTGGTCCTGGAGATCATGTCCTCCCTGTAAAGGTTCCCGGCTAACACCAGCATCATATAGACCCGCATCAGAGGAAGGAGCACGCCGGAGACCACGGCCTGGACCACGCCGATGGCTCCAAAGGTAAAGCCGCAGACCGCCGTGGAGGTGAACGCGCCGCCCGCCATGGCCACGGCCAGAAAATACGCCGGAAGGAGCACCCGCATGAATTCCATCAGCTCCTCTGCCACAGAACCGGCAATGGTCACGCTGGCAAAAAAGCTGGCCGCCAGAAAGACCATGTTTAAAAGGTATACCACGTAAAAGCCCGTTTCCGACACATGGCCCGACCCGAAAATATTGGAAAAACCCGAAAAAACGGCTCCAATGAATGCCAGCAGGATGATCTGTCCCACGAACCTGGCGTTGGTCCGGATCTCAGAAAAAAATCCTTCCCGGATCCTCCCGGCCAGCTCCTCAAACACTCCTCCAAGGTTTCCGTCCATGATCTCCTTCATGACGCTGCCAAAGGACAGACCGCCTGTCTGATCCCGGTCCAGGCTGTCCAGAAACCTCTGGATCTCTTCCATATTAAAATCCTCCAGGGCATAGGGCTCCTCCACTGCCTCCTCCGCCCGGGCCAGGCCGGAAAACATGAACAGGAAAAGGGCCAGGGCCAGAAAAAAACGCAGGGCCTTCTTCTGCCTCCTCATGACAGGAACACCTGGAGAGTTTCTAAGAGCGCCTGGAGCACCGGCGCACTCACCGCCAGGATGGACAGCTTCCCGAACATCTCCACCTGGGTCCCCAGAGCCGAAAATCCCGCGTCCCTGCAGATCCCGGAGGCAAATTCCGCGATGTATGTGATCCCCACCATTTTTAAAAGCGTTCCCAGGTAAATGTTCTTCACCCGGATCTGGCTCCCGATGGCCCGCACTGTGTCCAGGATCAGCTCCAGCCTGAAAATACTTAAAAATCCAATGACAAGACCGGCCGCCAGGATCAGGTACACCGAATATTCCTGGCGCAGGGGCTTTAGCTGGACCGCCAGGGCCACCGCCGTGATCCCCAGGACCGCCGCCTGTATGATCGTCATGACGCCTTCCCCCTTCCTCACAGGGCAAACAGATTTTTTATGGTTTCAAACAGCTCATATATGTAAGGAACGATCCAGAAGAGCACCAGTACCAGCCCAGCCAGGCTGGTGAGAAACGCCTGGTCCTCCCTTCCGCTGTGCTTTAACACCTGGCAGATCACCGACACCAGGATCCCCACTGCCGCAATTTTAAAGATCAGATTTACACCCATGCCATCCTCCTATGCCATTTCACGCCATGACCACCATGAGAAACAGCCCGGCCGCCATGCCCAGGCACCGGTACAGCTTCGTCCGGCTCTCCATTTCCCTCTTTAAAAACCCGATGGAGCCGTCCGTCTCCTCCAGATAAAACAGAAGGGTCCGCTCCTGCATGTCCTTATGGGCGTAGCCCAGATTCTCTCCCAGGGCCAGGAGATTTTTATGGTCCCCTGCCTCCAGGGGAAATCCCGGCGGAAACCGCTCCGCCTCCTCCTTCCAGATCACAGGAAACGGCACGTCTCCCTGCTCCTCCAGACGCTCTGCCACCCGCAGGAAAAACGCGCCCGGCTCCTTAAGAAAACCGCTCCGGCCCTCTGCGTACCGTCCTCCCACCTCCCGGAGCGCTTCCGGCAGCGTGGCGTTGGCATACAGGATCTGTCCCTTCAAATAAAACATCATCTGCCGGAACAGGAGCAAAAGCTCCAGCTTTTCCTTCCACTGGTCTGCGGCCCAGAAGCCTCCCGCAGCCAATGCCCCGGCCATCATAAGGATCCCTATATATCTCATGCTCCCGGAGCCTCCGCTTTTCCTTCTGTTTCCAGGCTTCCGGCCCCGCTCTCCTCATTCTGGCCCCCCTTTCCCGCCAGCAGCCTCAGTTCCCCGTCGCACACAGCCTCCACGGTTCCCGGCCCCATCCGCCTGGAAAGCGCCACATACCGGGAAAACATTCCTTCCCGGACCATTTCTGCCAGCACCGGCTTCTTTTTCAGATCCTCCGGGGAACTTCCGTGGACCGTGGCCAGGATCCGGCAGCCGCATTTCATCACGTATCTTAACGCCTCCAGATCCTCCCGGTCCCCGATCTCATCCACCGCCACCGCGCCGGGAGCCATGGAACGGATCATCATGACCATTCCCAGGGCCTTTGGACATCCGTCCATCACATCCGTGCGCATTCCCAGATCGCACTGGGGTACACCCTTAAAGCAGGCTCCCAGCTCTGACCGTTCATCCACCACCGCTGTCTGGAGACCCGGCCCGTACCGGTTTCCATTGGATACCTGGCGCACCACGTCTCTTAAAAGTGTGGTTTTCCCGGCTCCCGGCGGCGACAGGATCAGCGTATTCTGAAGCCGGCCGTTTTCATAGAGCCAGGGGAGCACCGGATCCCCGCAGCCGGGCTTTTCATGGGCCAGGCGGATATTCAGGCTGGATATGTCCCTGATGGTCCTCAGACCGCTGCCTTCGGTGACGGCCTTTCCGGCGATCCCCACCCGGTGGCCTCCCTCGATGGTCAGAAAGCCCTGGCGGATCTCATCCTCAAAGGCATACAGGGAATGCCTGGAAAAGATCCCCAGGATCTCCCGGATCAGCGCCGGATCTGCCAGGACCGGAGACAGATCTGCATCCGGCTCCAGAAGCCCCTCCCGGCCCACCATATATTCCCGTCCGTCCATAAAGACCAGCACCGGCTTCCCCGCCCGCAGGCGGATCTCCTGGAGCTTCCCTCTATCCGGAACAGCCCGTCCAAATATCTGCTTCAGCTCTTCTGCCGTCATATTCCTCACGCTCCTTTACCTCAGTATATGACGGCGGGACAGGTTTATGAATCTGAATTTCCGGCAGGGCCAATGGAATTTCCCAGACAAAAGGATGGTAAGGAAAGCGGATGTTATGCAGTCAGGACTAACCGGAAGGCTTATAGGAAAAATTATTTTGCGGCGCAGCAATGGCTTTTCGTTCTGTGCTTGGGGGATGTTTAGATCATGAAATGCTCATGGCAACAGCAGTTCTTGCAGAATAAAGGATCAGATCATGTACAATGAAAACTTTGAATCAGACAGGGGTAAAGCTATGGGTTTTGATTTTAAGAAAGGTTTTAAAGGGAGCGGCCCATTCCTGGCAGCCGGCGGCACCATCGGGCGTGCCAGCGTGCCAGAGAGGGAACGGCTCACTCCAGCAGTTTTCCAGCCTCTGGGAACCGGATCCGGATCCTTAATTTTCCCTCGCTGTACTCTGCCTCAATGCTGCCGCCCATCCGCTCGGTCAGGATTTTTGCTATGGATAATCCGAGGCCTGTTGAATTTCTGTTGGCCTCCACTGTATAAAATTTATCAAACATTCTTCCCACGGCGACGGCGTTTAAGTTCTGTGCCGTATTGATAAAAGAAATTCCACAGTCCAGATCCATGCAGACGAAGAGATCCCCGTCTGAATACTTAAGGGCGTTGCTGACGATATTGGAGAAAATGCGGTTCACCGCACTTATATCCAGACTGCGGCAGACAGGAGCTTCCGGCAGATGGATCACAGGCTCTATGCCCTTTTCCTGCATGACGCCGTAAAACGACAGAAGGCTTTCCTCCAGCGCTCCGACCACATCCACAGGCTCCGGATGCAGCTCCTGGGAGGACGCGGCCACACTGTACTGGAACAGCTCCTCCGTCAGATCCTTCAGCGCCTCTGTCCGGTTGCGGATCTGCGAAAGGTAACGCCTGACCGTTTCGCCGTTTTCCTCCTGCTCCAGAAGATCCAGATAGCCGATGAGCGCCGTGAGCGGCGTTCTCAGGTCATGGGAAAGGCCGGCAACGGTCTCCTTCAATTCCAGATCCCCCTGCTGACAGCGCCGGCGCTCTTTGCGGAGCAGACGGAGCTCGAGATTGATATCCGCAGCAAGCCTCCGCATATACGGGTCCCTGGAGGAAACTGAAATGAGCGTGTTGGTATCCGACGTCCGTATGTCATGGAACGCTTTTGCGATCTCCTCTGCGGATCTGTGCAGAAAATAAACCTTTGCAGCCAGGATAACGGCCGTCAGAAGCAGGACTGCAAGGATGATCAACTGTGGAAGCTCCATAATATCCCTCTTACTTTATATCTTTTCTTTGAAACAGAACGATTCCGGCAGCCGCTGTTCCCAGGATCCACAGGCCATTGCAGAGGACCGCCCTCATGGGCTCCCATACCTCCCAGCAGGAAAGCTGGGCGGCCTGCCCGCACGGGTTCAAATCATGTAAGATCCCATACAGGACTCTTTTTGCTCCTTCCACGTAATGCGGGTTCAGGGCCCCATTTTTATACCGGGTCTGCACCAGTATCTGGTTGGTGTGCAGACTGAGAAACAGCATTCCAAAAGAGATCCCCATACACCATACGACCGCCCGGGTCTGGTCCCCGCACAAAAGTGTAATGACACAGAACAGACAGGCGATCGCTGCGCTCATGCTGAGGCCCAGGGCAAAATACCCGGCAAACAGGTCCGGCTCCACGTTATTTTCAAAAAAGAACCGGGCCGTCCCAAAGGTATAGAGGACCGTAACGGAATAGACCAGGCCGCAGGCAATGCAGCTTGTCACGAGCTGGGAAAGGACCACCTGGCTCCGGCTTTTGGAAAAGATCAGCTTATTCCGGATAAACCCATCGGCAAAGTCCCTTCCTGTAAATACGCTGACCATGGCGGCAGCAGCCACACCATAAAAGCTCAGAGGAAGAAAGATCACCCGGCTTAAGGGGACCGTATACTCCATACTGGTGGCCTGCATCACCATAAATACCGAGGCTATGACCAGCATTCCAATGAGGCAGGACCAGAAAGCTGCACTTTTTTTCAGACGGTATAAGCTGGCAGAAAGCAGTCTAATCATGGCTTCCACCTCCGATCAGGGAAAGATAGTAGCTTTCCAGGCTTTCATCCTTCTCCGTCATGGACAGCACCTCACAGCCCTCCTCTGCCAGGGAAACGGCAAGCTGCGTTACACTGGGCTTTGCAAACAGGTCGGCCGTGGTTTCCGAGGTGATCCTGTACTCCAGGTGCATGGAATCCAGGACACGGGCCAGGATCCCTGTATCGCTTACCTCCATGCGGATACACTTGCGGCAGGCAGCATCCAGCTCTTCTGCGCTCAGTTCTTTTACCATGCGGCCATGATCTATGATCCCATAGTGGGTCGCCAGCCGGGAAAGCTCGTCCAGAATATGGCTGGAGATCAGGACCGTGATCCGCCTTTCACGATTCAGCTTCAGGATCAGCTCACGGATCTCCACGATCCCCTGGGGATCCAGTCCGTTGACCGGTTCATCCAGGACAAGGAGATCCGGATCCCCGGCAAGGGCAATGGCAATGCCCAGCCGCTGCTTCATGCCCATGGAAAAGTTCTTTACCTTTTTCTTTCCAGTGTCCTCAAGTCCCACCAGCTTCAGCAGCCCGGGGATCCCATCATAAGACGGCAGCCCCAGAATAAGATACTGCTGTTTCAGATTCTCTTCCGCCGTCATATCCATATAAACAGCCGGTGTCTCCACCACGGCTCCCATGCGCCGGCGGGCCCTGGACATGTCCCTGCTGCCGCTCTGGATGCCGTAAAGAGTAAAATCGCCGGAAGACGGCTCCTGCAGTCCGCAGATCAGACGGATCAGCGTGGTCTTGCCCGCCCCGTTCTTTCCCACAAAGCCATAGACCGAGCCTTCGGGAACATTCATCGTAAGGCCGTTCAGTGCCTGGAAATTTTTATATTTTTTTGTCAGGCTGTTGGTCTGCAAAACATAGCGCATACTTTTTACCTCCTTTAATGACTCCAGTATACAAAATAAAAGTCAAGAAAGTGGTCTGGAAAAACGTCAAAATCTGGTCAGGATTTCTGTTCTGTTAACCGGAACCCGATCCCACACACCGTTTCAATGGGATCCCCACCGCTGACGGCCTGTAATTTCTTACGCAGGTTGCTGATGTGCTGTTTCAAAGACCTCTGGGTACAGTCCGGCGTGTCCATGCTGATCCGTTCCAGAAGGACGCTCTTTGCAATGACCTGTCTGGGATTTTCCATCAAAAGCTTCAGAATGGCATATTCTGTCCGGGTCAGCTTCACGGCCTGTCCCTGGACTGTCAGAGAAAACGTCTCTGTATCCAGCGCCAGATCTCCAACAGAAAGAACACCGCTCTGCCCATGCTGCTCTGCCCTGCGGAGCTGGACCGTAATGCGGGCCAGAAGTTCCTTGGTGTCAAAGGGCTTTGTCATATAATCTGCTGCGCCTCCCAGCAGAAGGTTTACCTTATCCTGCACATCCACCTTTGCACTGAGAACGATCACAGGGATCTTCCCAATATGCGGCAGAACCTCCTCGCCGGAAAGTCCGGGCAGCATCAGATCCAGCAGCACCAGATCCATTTTTTTATTTGACAGGAGATACAGCGCTTCTGTGCCTGAGTAGGCACGGAGAACGGAATAGCCTTCCTTTGTCAGGATCTCCTCCAGCATATCTCCAATATGGATATCATCATCTATGATCGCGATCGTTTTCATCGTATCCCCGCTGTCTGTTTGGTCTTCCGGCATGGCCGGGAGACGGGCTTGTGGTTCGCCCCTGGCATTATTTATGGTATGGTTCTCCCTGGATGATCCGGTAGCTGCGGTAGATCTGCTCCAGCAGAATGACCCGCATCAGCTGATGGGGAAAGGTCATTTTGGAAAAGCTCAGCTTATAATCGGCCCGGGAAAGCACCTCCTTTGACAGTCCCAGGGAGCCGCCGATGATGAACACCAGCTGGCTCACGCCGGAGATCCCCCATTTTTCGATCTTTCCCGCCAGCTCCACCGAATCCAGCATGGCCCCGTCGATGGCAAGGGCGATGACGAAGCTGCCGTCCTTGATATTTTCCAGGATCCGTTTTCCTTCTTTTTCTTTGATCTGGGTCTCCAGGGCCTCGCTGGCTCCATCCGGCGTCTTTTCGTCGGTCACCTGGATCACATCCAGCTTACAGTAACGGCTCAGGCGCTTGGCGTATTCGCTTATGGCGTCCTGGTAAAATTTTTCTTTGATTTTCCCTACGGTGATCAGCGTGATCCTCATGATTTCTGGTCCTCAAATTCCAAAAGCATATCGTACCACACTGCCCCGCCGTGGACCGAGGCGGATACGCCCATGTTTTTATAGCCGAATTTCTCGTAGTAATGGATCAGTCGGTCCTTGCACGTTAGGATCAGGCCTTTCCGGCCTTTGGCTCTGGCGTCTCCGATCATATGCTCCATGAGCAGGGCGGCAATGCCGCAGTTTCTGTATTCCGGCAGCACGTCCAGGCCGAAAATGCTCTGATATGCGCCCTCAGGGTCGTGGAGGCTGCTGTCCTCATACATTTCGTCCCGGATGGTGGTCTCATTGGTCACACAGCCGTTGATAAAGCCTATGATCTGTCCGTTATGTACGGCCAGGAAAAAAGACTCCGGAAACGCGGCCAGACGATGGGCAAAGGACTGGCGTCCCGCCGCCTCGGCGGCGGGGAAGCAGACGGCCTCCACAGCGGTAACGGCGTCAAGGTCCGCGGGAGAGGCCTGGATGATTTTGATGTCTGTTTTGATGTTTGTATTTTGCATGGTGATCTCCTTTGAAGGTGGGGTTGGGGGGATTGGGATGATGGACTACGCAGTGCCAAGCCAGGGAAAGCCGGAGGCTTCCCCTGCCTCGCGGGCGTTCGCCCTATGAAAAAACGCAGCCGGCGATCTGCTTTCATGCGGGCATGATGCCGGGATTGGGATGATAGACTCCGCAGTGCCAAGCCAGGGAAAGCCGGAGGTTTCCCCTGGCTCGCGGGCGTTCGCCCTATGAAAAAACGCAGCCGGCGATCTGCTTTCATGCAAGCATGACGCAGATCTCGGGCTGTGTTTTTTCGCACTGCTCATTGCTATGCGCGGAAGTAGTATCCCACTCCCCATTTGGTGTGGACGTATTTGGGGTCGCTGGGGCTGGGCTCGATCTTTTCTCTCAGGCGGCGGACGTGGACGTCTACGGTACGCACGTCTCCGTTGTCCATGGCTTTGTTGCCCCAGACGTAGCCCAGAAGGGCCTCGCGACTGTATACTTTATTGGGGTTGGTCACGAGAAGCTCCAGAAGGTCGAACTCCTTGGCGGTCAGCTTGATCTCTTTTTCCTGGATGAAAACCCGTCTTCCTTCCCGGTCCAGCTTCAGATCGCCGCACACCACCATATGATCCTCCTGGCGTCCGTTTTTCCCATTCCTTCTGGAGTTCCGGCGCATGATGGCTTTGATCCTGGCTTTTACCTCCAGGATATTGAAGGGCTTGGTGATATAATCGTCGGCTCCATATTCCAGGCCCAGGATCTTATCCATGTCCCCGCCCTTGGCGGTCAGCATGATAATAGGCATCTCAGAAAACTCCCGGATCGCCTGGCAGACCTCAAACCCGTCGTGGCCGGGCAGCATCACATCCAGAAGCACCACATCGTACTCCCTTTCCTTCGCCTTTTCGATCGCCTCGTTTCCATCATATGCGCAGTCTACTTCCATTCCATCCTGTTCCAGACTGAACCGGATGCCCTTTACGATCAGTTTTTCATCGTCAACAACCAGAACTCTTGCCATTTTCTCCTCCACTCAAACTGTTATCCTGTCTTTTATCTTCTGAAAACCAGCATTCTTGATGCCAGGGACCTTCATGATATCTTCTATCTTTTTAAAGCCTCCGGATTCTTCCCGGTAACGGATGATATCCTCCGCCTTTGATTCGCCGATCCCGCTCAAGGTCATCAGCGCTTCCTTACTGGCTGTATTAAGGTTCACAAGCCCGCGGGATCCCGGACCTCCGCCTTCAGACGTCCCGGATGCTTCCAGGGTCCTGGCCTCTTCCCGGTCATATACAGTGATCTTCATTCCGTCCATGATCTTCTCTGCCAGATTTAAGGCTTCGGCAGCCGCTTCCTCTGTAAAGCCTCCGGCCGCCTCCACAGCCTCGTACACGCGGCTTCCCTCCGGCAGCTCATAAACGCCCGGCTCCTTCACCTGGCCGCAGATATGTACAAAGTACCCGGGCCTTTCAACCTCTGCCCGGGCGCTTTCTGTTTCTGTATTTGGACCGGCTTCTGCTCCATGGGTCCCAGGGCTGCCCGCCCCTTCACCGGCCCATGGGGCGCTTCCTTCTGCCCCGTCCGCCGTCTGCACCCCGGCCCCTCCGGCCGCCGTCTCCCCTTCCAGGACTATGCTTCCCTCCCGGAAAAGAGAACCGCCGTAGCAGACTCCGGCCACTATGAAAAAAGCCGCTGCCAGAACGGCCTTCCAGTATCCTTTTGCCATATTCGCACCTCCCGAAAAATATTCCGGAAGATACTGCTCTGCCTTCTTCTATTCTATCCAAACCACCGGCCAAAAACAAGTCTATTTTTGAAAACTTTCTCTCTGCCCTTACCAGCGAAACACAATGATCCCGGCAATGGCAACAGCGGCTCCCAGAAGCTTTCTCCACTCAAACCCGGCCCTCTCCACTCCGAACATCCCAAACACCTCCACCACATAAGAGACCAGGATCTGCGTCACCACGATCAGCAGCGTGGCCCTGGCCGGTCCCAGCCCGTCCATGCTCTTAATGACCGTCCATGTGATGAACGCGCCCATGACTCCGCCCAGCAGCATGTATTTTCTGTCTATGGAAAACATGCCCCAGATCTCTCCGCGGCCCGTACAGAAATAAAGGACCACACACGTAATAAGCGCCGTGGCCTGGACCCAGCCGGCCGCTGCCCAGATACTGCTCTGCTTTGTGACCTCCGTATTAAAGACGCCCTGAAGGCTCATGAGCGCCCCCGAGATCAGCGCCACCAGAATTCCCCACATAAAAAACCTCCTGAAAATAGATTACCTGTAACCAGTATGCCATTTCCAGGAGATTTTTATTCAGTCTGCTCAGTTCTGCGCCTGTTCCGCTCCATATTTCCGCATGGCCGCCTCCGCCAGATGACGGCACAGCACTGCCGTTGTCACAGAACCCACGCCCCCAGGCACCGGTGTGGCGGCGGCCGCCGCTGCGGCTTCCAGTCCGTCCCACTCCACATCGCCCTTAAGAGCTCCGTTTTCATCCACATTGATCCCCACGTCAGCCACCACTGCGCCGGGCTTCACAAACTCCCCGGAGATCATTCCCGCCTTACCGGCCGCCGCCACCAGGATGTCCGCCTCCCGGCACACGGCTTTCAGATCCGCCGTTTTCGTATGACAGACGGTGACTGTGGCGTTTTCCTTTAAAAACAGCATGGACAGCGGCCGTCCCACCACCATGCTCCGGCCCACCACCACGGCCCGCTTTCCCTCCATGGGGATCTGGTAGGTCTTTAGGATCTCAATGACTGCCTCCGCCGTACATGGAGCAAAGCCGTCCTTCTCTCCCGCAAAGATCCTGGCCCGGTTCACCGGGCTGATCCCGTCCAGATCCTTCTCCGGCCGGATCAGCTCCTCAAAGGTACGGCCGTTCATGTGGCGCGGCAGAGGACAGAATAACAGGATCCCGTCGATGGAAGGATCGTCATTGATCTTCTGGAATTCTGCCTGGAACTCCCCTTCGCGGATGAATTCCGGAAATGCAAAGGACCGGGCCTCCATGCCAAAGGATGCGATCTTTTTCATCACATTCCTCTCATACGACAGATCGTCCGGCCTCTCGCCGACCCGAACGATGGCCGCCGTGGGAACATGGCCCCCAAGCCCTTCCACCATTTCCTGCACCTCTTTTTTGATCCTTGCCGCCGCTTCTGATCCCTTTAATACCAGCATGCAAAACACCTCCTCAGATACCCAAAACTGCCAGTTCCTATAAAAGAAGCTCCACAATATACACGACTGCGATGGCAGAGCAGGCCACCGTCACCAGTCCCTTCCTGTAATAGCTCAGGACAAACGCCGTCGCCGTTCCTGCCAGGGCCGAAACAAGATTTCCTGTGGATGTGAACACATCCGGGAAGGTCATGGCCACCAGTACCGCATAGGGCGTATAATCCAGGAACGACCGTATATATCTGGACCTGATCTGTTTTCTGAAAACTGTAAGGGGCAGTACCCGGGGCACGTACGTCACCAGCGCCATGAGAAATATACAGATCACTGCCCGCTTCATATCAAGCGATTCCATTACTCCGTCTCCCCCTCCTTTTTCACGTATTCCGCCTCATCCCTGGGGAACAGGGCCGCTCCCAGTCCGGCTCCAGCCACCGTGGACAGGATGATCCGGAAGCCCGGGGAGATAAAGGAAAATACAGGGATATATTTTAACATACAGTTGGCCGCCACTGCCATCACAACGATCAGAAATACATGAATGGAATCCCGGGAGGCCGGTACGATCAGCGCAATAAACATACCGTATAAAGCGATCCCCATGGCATTCTGGAGGGCTTCCGGCAGCACTGCCGAAATGCTTCCGCCCAGGACCGTGCCCAGATTCCAGCCCAGGATCGGGAATAGGATCAGTCCAAACAGATAGGGCGCCCGGAGGATCCCAGGCTTCAGGGACGCCATGACAAAGGTTTCGTCTGTGATCCCAAAGCCAAAGCCCATTCTGGAAAGGATCCCTGTTCCCTTCTCCAGCCGCTGTCCCAGGGACAGGGACATGAGCATGTAGCGGATGTTGATCACAAAGGTAGTCATGGCCACCTCGATGTATCCGGCTCCCTGGAGGATCAGGTTCGTACCTGCAAACTGTCCGGCGCTGGTCAGATTCGTTAAGGAGATCAGCGCCGCCGCCCACAGGGGAAGTCCCCCGGAAACCGCGATAAATCCAAAGGTAAACGCCACCGGTGCGTATCCAAGCCCAATGGGAAAGCCATCCCTAAGCCCCTGGACCAGTTCTTTTCTTACGTTCATATTCTGCCTCCGCATCTTCCGTCTCTGGCGTATGCCTCTTACATCTGTGGGAGGCCGCCTTCCTTATTGTAGCACAATACGCGTCCCCGGTCAATTTTATCTGTTTTCTTCCACTGCCTCCATGTCGGCCGGATTCACCAGGATCCGCACCTCTGTGATATACGCCGGCTCATAGCTGGAGATCCGTTTCTCTTTCACTTCCTTTAAAAATTCGTCCTTACATTCCATAAAGATCTCCAGGTCGCCTCCCCGGCTGGAGGCCATGAGCTCCAGACGCCCCTGAGGCTCCCCGGCCGTCTTTTCTTTGGTCTGTCCGCCGTCCCCGCCTGGATCTTCCGCTCCAGGTCCCTCCAGAAATTCATAAAACTCCAGGAACGGCTCCACCCGCTTCTTATTATAAGTGACCTCATACCGGATGATCCCCTCCGGAACCGCCGGATCGGCCTCGATCCCATCGCTGACTCTCCGTCCCCAGAAGCCTGTGTCCACGATCAGGCTGCCTTTTTGCCGGTCAAATGAAAAATCCAGATTCTTCGTCTCCAGATCCTCCCAGCCGATCTTCTTCTCCCCCGCATATGTAAAGGACGAATATTCCACCAGCGCGGTCCCTGCCCCGACACCGCAGAGCAGGACGCCTCCCAGGAATGTCCCAAATAAAATCTTCTGTATCCTACGCATACTGCCCGCCTTCCTTTCCGCATCCGCTTTCATGCTCTGCTTCTGTCTCCCTGGCTTCCCCATTCTCCCATTGGGAAACGGCTCCCGGTCCTTTTTTCTTCTTTTTCCACCGAAGGGTCATGGCCAGACCGGCGGCAGAAAACAGGCTCACCGTCGCTCCCAGACAACCCAGAGTCACTCCGGCCACCGGATATCCCTGGACCATCAGCACGGCCAGAACTCCAAGACCGAATAAAAACATAAGTCCTGTACCGCCCATACAGCCTGCCAGAAAGATCCAGGTCCCATTCCAGAAAAGCCTGGCAGTCCAGACGGTCAGACGGATCAGACTGTTAAAGCACCGTTTTGCCATACCTGCCAGCCTGCGCCCAAAGGAACCGGCGGTCCTTCCCAAAGATACTCCGGCGTTTCCTCTTTTCTTTCCGGCATTTTCCATCTCCATACTTCCATCAGTCAGATACAGCTGCTCCTCCCTCCTCTGCTTCCAGAACCTGGAAAACCGCCGGAAAGGCCGCCCAAGCAGCTCCCTCCAGAATACAAAAACGTCTGAGACCCATCGTCCGGCCCTCCTGGCAAGCTTTACGGCACGTCTTCCCAGCTCCGAAAAAAATCCGGCTGCCCTGGCCTTCCATGTTTCCGCCGCCCGGCGTTCTTTTTCTCCGTCTCCCTGGTCTTCGCTGGATCCGTCCCCATCGTTTTGGCCGTCTTCCGCTGCTCTCCAGCCGTCTCCGTCCCTTTGTCCCGGGCCGAAATCGGCCCGTACATGGTAGGCCTCCAGGATCTCCGCCGTCAGCTCCGGAATACTTCCAAAATCCGCAATGGCCTCCTCCTCCGACAGCCCGCTTTTTACCTTCATATCAATATGCTGCTCATATTCGCTTAATATATCCCTGAGCTCTGATTCCTGGAGCACGGAAAGCGACCGCTCCAGCTCTCTCATAAATGTGTTTTTATCCATTCTTACATCCCTCCAAAAATGCTCCTACTTTTTCCGTCAGCTCACTCCATTCCTTCTCCAGCGTATCCCGGTACAAGACGCCGGCCGCCGTCAGATGGTAGTATTTTCTGGGCGGTCCCTCTGTGGATTCCCGCAGATACGTTTCAAAATACCGCTCGTTGGTCAGACGCTTCAGAAGAGGATAAATGGTTCCCTCGTTGACGTCCACCACCTTGGATACCTCCTCCACCAGCTCGTAGCCGTACATATCCCTCTGCCGGACCGATTCCAGGACCACCAGCTCCAGGACGCCTTTTTTTAACTGCGCATTCATCTGTCCACCCTTCCTTTCCCGGCCTTTCTCTTTCGTAATACTATATTATATCTACTACTATGCAATGTCAAGTACTATGGAAAACAAAATTCTTACAGGATTCTTACGCTCCCGCAGATGAGGATGCGCAGGAATCTTCCTTCAGACACGGATCCCCCTTCCCTTTTCCCTGTCTGTGTAGTATAATACCTTCTATAACTTTAAAGCATAACACTTTACAGGAGAAAACTATCATGAAGCTTATCACAACCATCTACAACCTTCTATGGGGCGATCTGGTTACGATCCCGCTGCCCGGCGGCGGCTCTCTGGGTCTGTCGCTCCTGGTACTTCTGCTGATCCCCGCCGGGATCTTTTTTACGGCGCGCACCCGCTTTCTTCCGGTGCGTCTCTTCCCCGAAATGCTGAAGACTGCCGTGGAAAAACGGACCTCTTCCCAGAAAAACTCCATTTCCGGCTTCCAGACCCTGATCATCGCCACTGCCACCCGTGTGGGCATGGGAAATCTGGTGGGCGTGGTGGCCGCCATCTCCGCCGGCGGCGCGGGAGCCGTATTCTGGATGTGGGTCACAGCCCTTTTAGGCTCCTCCACAGCCTTTGTGGAGGCCACCCTGGCACAGCTCCATAAAGAAAAGGATCCCTTATACGGCGGCTACCGGGGCGGTCCTGCCTATTATATCCATAACTTTTTCACCCGCAAAAGCCAGACAAAGCCCCGTTACTCCCTGATCGCCGTCCTGTTTGCCATTTCCGGCCTGATCTGCTGGTGCGGCATCAGCCAGGTGATCAGCAACTCTGTATCCACGGCATTTTCCAACGCCTTCCACATCCCGCCTCTTTATACCACCATCCTTCTGGTGCTTCTGGCGGCTGTGATCGTACTGAGAAAAAATGCCACGGTCAAGGTCCTGGATATTATGGTCCCCATTATGGCTGGCTGCTACTTTTTCATCACTCTGTTTATTATTTTTAAAAACATCGGACAGCTTCCGGCGGTCTTCCATCATATTTTTTCCGAGGCCTTCGGTCTCCGCCAGGTGGCTGCCGGCGGCTTCGGCGCTGTTCTCATGAACGGAGTCAAGCGCGGCCTTTTCTCCAATGAAGCCGGCTCCGGATCGGCTCCCTGTGCCTCTGCCGCCGCCGATGTGGATCATCCGGCCAAAGCAGGACTGATGCAGGCCTTCGGCGTTATCATCGACACCATCGTGATCTGCAGCTGCTCAGCCTTTATCATGCTCCTGGCTCCGGCAGATCTCATAAACGGTCTGGAGGGCATGGATCTTCTCCAGGCGGCCATGAATTACCATCTGGGCTCCTTCGGCGTGATCTTCATCGCCGTCACCCTCTGGCTGTTCAGCTTCTCCACCTTCATCGGGATCCTGTTTTATGCCCGCTCCAATGTGGCCTACCTGTTCGGCGACAACTGGCTTTCCCAGACAGCCTATAAGCTCCTGGCCCTGGTCATGCTGTTTGTGGGCGGCATGGCTGCCTACACCTTTGTATGGGACCTGGGCGACGTGGGCATCGGCCTTATGACCATCTTCAATATGCTGGTGATCTTCCCTCTGTCGAAGCAGGCCATCGACGCCCTGAACGACTATGAAAAGCGCAGCTGATACAGAGACTTTTAAGAAGTTTTATACAAAAAACATTTCCTTATTGGAAAATTTATGCTACAATAGGTACAAAATAAGTTTTGAGAGAGGACGCCCATGAATCATAAAACCGTGGTCTTAAATGCCGCCAAAATGAATTTTGACGGAAATCTTGATTTTTCTGTTTTATCGGAGGATGTGACCGTTTATGATGATACGGACCAGCACCAGCTTCTCGCCCGGATCCAGGGTGCAGCAGTGGTTGTCACCAAGGAAATGCCCGTAGGCGGGGATCTGATCCGCCAGTTTCCAGATTCAGTAAAGCTGATCTGCGAAGCCGGGACCGGATACAACAATCTGGATCTGGAGGCCGCCCGTCAGAAGGGGATCACGGTCTGCAACATCCCGGCATACAGCTCCAAACGGGTGGCCCATACGGCTGTTATGATGATCCTGAACTTAAGCTCATCCATGCAGCTCCAGATGAAAATGCTGGCCCGTGGCTGCCATGACAATTTCACAAAAAATCTCCAGGTAAGCCATGTGGAGGTCAATGATAAGGTCCTTGGCATCATTGGAGCCGGAAACATCGGCCGGGAGGTCATAAAGATCGCCCAGGCCATGGACATGAAGATCCTGGCCCATACCCGGACCTTCCGGGAGGACGCAGACGGCGTTCACTACGTGGATCTTCCAACGCTTCTCCGGGAAAGCGACTATGTCTCCCTTCACTGTCCCCTGACTCCGGAGACGAGACACTTGATCAACCGGGAGACCCTGTCCATGATGAAGCCTACGGCTTTCCTTATCAATACTTCCCGGGGAGCCCTGGTGGACGAACCGGCGCTGATCGAGGCCTTAAAGACCGGAGTGATCGCCGGAGCCGGGCTGGATGTGCAGGAAACGGAGCCCCCGCTTCCCGAAAATCCGCTCTATACCATGGACAATGTGATCCTGACGCCCCATATGGGCTGGAAGGGTCTGGAGACCAGAAAACGGCTGGTATCCATCCTGGCCGGAAATATCGAAGCTTATTTTCAGGGAATGCCCGTAAATGTGGTATCCTGATCCCTGTTTCCCAGCTTCTAACCGCAGCCCTGGCTGCGTAAGAATAAAAACAGACTCCCTGTGAGTCCAAAAGGAGGAACTATCCCATGATCTTAATTAAAAACGGAACGCTCCATACTGCTGTTTCCAAAGAGCCGCTCCAGGCAGATATCCTGGTTGACGGCGGAAAGATCGTAAAGATCGGCGCCGGCTTAAGCAGTGAGGGCGCAGAAGTCATCGACGCTTCCGGCCTCAATGTATACCCCGGTTTCGTAGAGGCCCACTGCCACATCGGACTGGACGGATACGGTATCGGCTATGAAGGCCACGACTACAACGAGCTGAATGATCCGGTTACTCCCCAGCTCCGCTCCATCGACGGTATCAACCCCTTTGATCCGTGTATGGAAATGGCGGCAAAGGCCGGCGTTACCTGTATGGCAACTGGCCCAGGCAGCTCCAACGCCATCGGCGGAACCTTCGTGGCCATGAAGCCCCACGGCAAACGCGTGGACAACATGATCGTGAAATTCCCCGTTGCAATGAAATGCGCCTTCGGTGAGAACCCGAAGCGCTGCTACCAGAAGAATACCATTACCAGCCGTATGACCAATGCTGCCCTGATCCGTGAGGCATTAAAGAAGGCTTCCCTTTATAAGGCAAAGGTTGAGGCTGCCGGTGACGATGCTTCCAAGCTTCCGGCTTACGACCAGAAATCCGAAGCCCTGATCCCGGTATTAAATAAAGAGATCCCCTTAAAGGCACATGCCCACCAGGCCAACGACCTGTGCACTGCCCTGCGCATTGCAAGAGAGTTCGATCTGGATATCACCTTAGAGCATGTAACAGAAGGCCATATGATCGTGGATGAGTTGGCCAAGGAGAACGTTCCCCTGGCTGTGGGCCCCACCTTCGGACATGCCAGCAAGTTTGAGCTTCAGAACAAGACCTGGGAGACCCCCGGCGTTCTGGCAAAGGCAGGCTGCCACGTTTCCATCATCACCGACGCTCCGGTGATCCCGCTCCACTACCTGCCCTTATGCGCAGGCCTTGCCATGAAGGCTGGTATGGATGAGTATGATGCGCTCCGCGCCATCACCATCAATCCCGCTGAACACATTGGCGTTGCTGACAGAGTCGGTTCCCTGGAGGAAGGAAAGGACGCTGACATCGTAATCATGGACGGCACACCGTTCACCGTTGAGGGTGTTGTAAAGCACGTATTCATTGACGGAGAAGAGATCTAGGATATAAACCGACCGGCATGCTCCCGCGGGTATGCCGGTCTTCTTATGTCATAAGGTATCATTCAGGGAGGTTTCCATGTCACCAGCATTTATATTCGAGGGCTGCGGTACCAGGGAGGCTGTAAAAAAATTCCGGGGACATGTCTTCCCCCGGTGGTTTTCCGTCACAGTCAGCCTGCTCTCTGCCCTCTTTGCCGCCGCAGGCCTTTTCTTTTTTCTTTGGGGCCGCCATAAGCTGGCCCTTTATTACGCCGGCTCCGCCCTCCTTCTCCTGGTCTTTAATCTTGCAGGAAAGGCTTTTCTGGTCCACCGGCTTTCCTCGGTGCTGGATCAGATCCTGGGAGGTGACCCCGGCTTTACGGTCTGCTTTTACGAAAACTACTTTTCCATCGTCCGCCAGAAGGACCAGAAGCTCATTCCCGTTTATTACAGCCGGATCAACCGGATCGCCTGCCAGGACGGGATCATGGCCGTATTTACCGGAGAAAATCTCTGTATTCCCTTCCGGGATCCGGACGGCGGCCAGGTATGGGACGATCTCTGGCGTTTTTTAAAAGAAAAGAATCCATCTATCATCATATAAATCATAAGAAGCACGCTGCGCGGATTTCTCATGGTTATGGCAGCAGCTGGCAAGGTCCCGTGCAGGAACAAACGGACTTTGACCCGCGGCCCGCGTAAAAACCGCCTGTACAGGAGCCCCTCGGCCCCGGTACAGGCGGTTTGTTATCCTTAATCAAATTCTTCATAAACCGGCTCCACGGGATCTCCCAGCAGGCCGTTTCCAGCGGCTTCACCGTTGATCTCCGTTAAGATACCGGAGCTGTTGACCTTATAGCGGTTTCCATCCCTGTCCTTTACAGTCGTATTCTTTGAGATACGGCCGGAGGTATTGACCACATACGTCTTATACTGGCCGCCGGATGGAAGGCTCACCAGCATATAGCGGCTGTCAGAATCTGCCTTCTGAAGTTTTCCCATATAGTACAGATAATTGCTCCTGACGCCTGTGAAGCCGCGGCCCGCATAGCTTCCCTCGTTGAAGTAGAAGGTGCTCCTGGTCCCGTCACCCTCCTCGATGGTCCGTTTTCCCTTTACTACGGTCCTGGAATCCTCATCGAAATAGTAGGACGTATATTCTCCTGTGTCCCCGATCTCCACCTTATGGAGCCCCTTCACCGGATTGCCCCGCTTGTCAAACAGATAGTTCTTCCCATCGATCCTTACAAAGTCATCCGTGGAGGCCTCTCCAAATTCCGGCCCGGTCTTAGGCTCTCCGTCCTTATTAAAGTAGTACCATTCCACCGACTCGTCCACGTTGTCCAGCAGCCGTTCCGGCGGCTCCAGGGAAAGCCATCCACTGATGGCGGCTCCTACTTTGGCATTTTTGATCTCAGGCTCCGCGAAATACCGCCAGTGCTCAATGGTATTGGAGCTGGCAGAATCCGGATCTCCATCCATATACACCCAGCCGGTCTGCATCTTTCCGGTGGAATCAAAGCAGTAATATTTTCCGTTGATCCGGCTGACCCGGTACTCGCCCTCCTCGTCTCCGGTTGAGGTGCAGTACTTCTTTCCGCTGGGAGCAAAATAATACCAGTACTGGCCGTCGTCGCTCTCCGGACCGTAGGTATAATCGTCCTCATCCTCGTCATAAGGCGGCTCCAGGTATCTCCAGCCAGTCTTCATAGCTCCGTCGCTGCCCAGATAATACAGATTGTCCTCTGTCCAGCCGGTCTGCATCACGCCTTCGGAATCAAACAGATAATTCCTTCCGTCGATCTTCTTCCAGCCGTCCTTTACGACCTTCCCGCTGTTTCCAAAATAAAACCAGACGTCCTCATCCCCGCCGTAATAGGAACGGGTCTTTACCCACTTATTGGCCACCATGATCCCGTTGGAATCCACAAAATAATCCTCGTCTGCCCAGCAGCTGACCGCCATCTCTCCGTTTCCGTTTAAATATCTCCACAGATTATCGGCGCCCTTTCTCCACTCATTGGTCACCCGGTTTCCGTACTGGTCCATATATACCCAGGTATTGCCAGACATGGCCCAGCCTTCTGCGGCCAGCGCCTCCATAGTCATAAGCCCGAGGCTTAAAACGGCGGCAGCTGTCAGTACCTTCAGTCCCTTCGTTTTCATAGCTCCATCTCCTTACCATCTGCCTTTTTTCATACAGCCCCTGCTTTACGATCTATCCCGGAGCCGTATATCCCTGGTATCATTCTACCAGTATCTTACAAAATATTCAACCAGAAGAATCTTTCAATTCTCTTACATACTCCCGGCAAATGCCGCAAAACTGCCGCAATCCCATATGGTATTTGACACGTTCCCCCGAATCACGTATAATATCCACAGAAACCAAACGATAATCATAGAAAGCGACGGTATCATATATGTGGATTGCAGACGGATGGAAGGATTATGAAGTCATCGACTGTTCAAAGGGGGAAAAGCTGGAGCGCTGGGGAAAATACATCCTTTTGCGTCCGGATCCCCAGGTCATCTGGGATACGGAAAAAACGGCTCCCCAGTGGAAAAAGCTCAACGGTCACTATCACCGCAGCTCCAAGGGCGGCGGCGAATGGGAGTTTTTCCATCTCCCGGAGCAGTGGAGCATAAACTATAAGGAACTGACCTTCCAGCTAAAGCCCTTCAGCTTCAAGCACACGGGACTCTTTCCGGAGCAGGCCGCCAACTGGGACTGGTTCGGAGAAAAAATAAAAAATGCCGGCCGGCCTGTGAAGGTCTTAAACCTCTTTGCCTATACGGGAGGAGCCACCCTGGCGGCCGCAAAGGCCGGAGCCTCTGTGACCCACGTGGACGCCTCCAAGGGAATGGTGGCCTGGGCCAAGGAAAACGCCAGATCCAGTAACCTGGAAAGCGCTCCCATCCGCTGGATCGTGGATGACTGCGTGAAATTCGTAGAGCGGGAGCTCCGCCGGGGCAACCATTACGACGCCATCATCATGGACCCGCCCTCCTACGGCCGCGGTCCCAAGGGTGAGATCTGGAAGATCGAGGATGCCATCTTCCCCCTGGTAAAGCTCTGCGCCGGACTCTTATCGGAAAACCCCCTGTTTTTCCTCATCAACTCCTACACCACCGGCCTGGCTCCCGCCGTGCTCACCTATATGCTGGGCTGCACCGTAAAACCCCGGTTCGGCGGTACGGTGCATTCCGACGAGATCGGCCTTCCGGTGTCCTCCACAGGTCTTGTACTGCCCTGCGGCGCGTCCGGCCGGTGGGAAGCCTGAAACAGATGAAGTTATAAAAGATCCATAAAAACAGCCGCGGCAATGTAAAAACACTGCCGCGGCCGTTGTATTTTTATGGAACGGAGCCCGCCTGCCGGGGATCTTCCCCAAGCCTAGGCAAAGCCCTTCTTCCTAAGGCTTTAGAACTTCTTCCAGGTATCCCGGAAGAATAACACGAGCAGCGGGAAGATCTCCAGACGCCCTGCCAGCATGTCAAAGATCAGAACGATCTTGGACAGGTCGGAAAAGCAGGAGAAGTTGCTGGCCGGACCCACTAACTCCAGTCCGGGGCCAATGTTATTGAGCGTTGCCGCCACCGATGTGAAGCTGGTCACCAGGTCAAAGCCGTCCAGACATACAAACAGCGTGGAGACTGCGAATATCAGCACATACGCCACCATAAAGGCGTTTACGCTCCTTAGCACCTCCTGGCCCACGACCCGGCCTTCAAATTTCAGCTTCTTCACCATATGGGGATGGATGATCTGACCGATCTCTCTGGTCATGGTGCGGAACAGGAGCACGATCCTGGATACCTTGATGCCGCCGCCGGTGCTTCCCGCACAGGCTCCGATGAACATAAGGAGCACCAGGATGGCCCGGGGCACTGCCGGCCACACGTTAAAGTCCACCGTAGAAAATCCCGTAGTGGTTATGATGGAGCCCACCTGGAAGGCCGCATGACGGAAGGCTGTTGCCAGGTCAGGGAAGGAATTCCGTATGAACACCGTAATGATCAGCGTTGAAGCGGCAATAATGGCCAGATACCAGCCAGCCTCCTCACAGCGGAGCGCCTCTTTGGGCTTCCTCATATAAAGAAGAAAATATACATTAAAGTTTATACCGAACAGGATCATAAAGATCGTCACAATGGACTGTATATAAGCGGAATATTCGCCGATGCTGCTGTTTTTTATTCCGAAGCCTCCGGTTCCTGCCGTACCGAAGGTGGTACACAAAGCGTCAAGCAGCGGCATGCTCCCCAACAGCAGCAGCGTCAGCTCCAGAAGAGACAGGGCCACATAAAGGCCGTACAGGAGCTTGGCTGTGGACCGCACCTTGGGGACCAGCTTGCTGACCGATGGTCCCGGACTCTCCGCCTTCATCAGGTTCATGGAATAACCGCCGCCGGACATGGGCAGGAGGCATAACAGGAATACCAGAACGCCCATGCCGCCGATCCAGTGGGTAAAGCTCCTCCAGAACAGCATGCACCTGGGCAGGACTTCCACATCCTTTAAGATACTGGCTCCCGTGGTTGTAAAGCCAGATACAGTCTCAAACATGGCGTCTACGATACTGGGGATCACGCCAGAAAACACAAAGGGCAGTGCCCCCATAAGGCTCATAACGATCCAGCTTAGGGCCACTGTCACGCAGCCTTCCTTTGCATAAAACACCTTATTGGCCGGCTGCTTCCGCACCAGAGGCACACCCAGAAGCAGGCAGAGCCCGATGGCGGCTGCAAACGCCCAGATGCTACGTTCCGAATACAGCAATGCCACCAGGGCAGAGGGAGCCATAAGAGCCGCCTCTATGATAAAGACCCAGCCAATGATGAAAAATATCATGGAATAATTCATGGAGCTTCTCCTTTGCTACTTCAGTATATCCCGGATATCCTGGAGACCCCGGTTAGTGGTCACCACGATCACCGTATCTCCCACCTGGATCTTATTCTGTCCGCGGGGCGTAAGGATCGTTCCATTCCGGTTGATGCAGCAGATCAGAAGATTATCCTTCAGATCCAGATCCATCAGAGGCACATCTGTCACAGCCGAAGCCTCACGGATGGAAAACTCCAGGGCCTCAGCCCGGCCGTCCAGGATATTGTACAGCGTTTCCACGTTGCTGCCGATGGTATTCTGGCAGGCCCGCACATACTGTAAGATATAATCGGCCGTGAGATATTTGGGATATACCACGCTGTCGATGGCAAAGCTGTCGATCACGTCATTAAAAGCGATCTTATTGACCTTGGCCACCAGCTTGGCATTGGAGTGCTTCTTGGCAAACAGGGCCAGGAAAATATTCTCTTCATCCAGACCGGTGAGGGCTACCATGGAATCGGCATAGGTAAGTCCCTCCTCCAGGAGAAGGTTCTTGTCGCTGCCGTCGCCGTTTATGATATCGGCTCCCGGAAGCATCTCGCTTAAATACTCGCAGCGTTCCTTCCTCTGCTCGATGATCCGCACGCGGAAGCCGATCTTTAGCAGATCCAGGGCCAGGTAGTGGGCAATGGTCCCGCCGCCGATGATCAGGGAATTGCGTACCTTTTTCGAACGCACGCCGATCTTTTCAAAGAACTCCGCCGTCTGCTCCAGGGAGCCTGCGATGGACAGGATATCATTGTCCTGGAGCACAAAGCTTCCGTTGGGGATCACCACCTCCGAATCCCGCTCCACAGCGCAGATCAGTACATCGGTCTTTAACCGGCCCATGAGCTCCATAATGGTCTTTCCGTCAAAGCCCATTTCCGGCTTTATGCGGAAGTGCAGAAGCTCCACGCGGCCCTTGGCAAAGGTATCGATCTTAATGGCTGACGGGAACTTTAAGACCTTTAAGATCTCTCTGGCCGTGGTCAGCTCCGGGTTGATGATCATGGAGATCCCCAGCTGCTCCCTTATGAACCGGATCTCTTTATTATAGAGAGGATTCCTCACACGGGCGATGGTATGGCATTTGGCGTTCTTTTTAGCCATCAGGCAGCAGAGCAGGTTCAGCTCGTCCTCGCCCGTCACCGCAATAAAAAGGTCGGCTGTATCCACACCCGCCTCCTGCTGTACATTAAAACTGGCTCCGTTTCCCACAATTCCCATGGCGTCGTACCGGTTGGAGACCTCTTCCACCTTCTGCTCCGACAGGTCCACCATCACCAGATCATGATCCTCCACACTGAGACGTTCTGCCAGGCTGGTGCCGACTTTTCCGCAGCCAACAATAATAATCTTCATATGCATTCTGTCCTATTCTGAGTTTTTTCTGAGTATTTTTAAGGATTTGTGTTCTATTATACTATTGATCGCAGGAATCCACAAGACCCGCCCGCAAAAACAATGGCGAAACGCGCAAAAAGAACCGCGTCTCCCGTTAAGGAAACGCGGTTCTCCGGTCATTTACGCTGTCACCGAACGGCGTACAGCCTTTTTCATATTCTTATACGGATCCCTGCGGAACAGCATATACAGAAGGAAAAGCAGTATCAGCGCGGCGGCGGCTGTTCCCAGCCCCACCGGTGCTCCCAGTATCACGGAACCCAACTGGTATACGCAGAGACTTACCCCATAAGCAAATACATTCTGATAAAGGACTGCAAACCAGAACCACTTTCTGGACTGCATCTGCTGGGCCATGGTCGCAATGGCGGCAAGGCACGGAGAATCCAGAAGGTTGAACACAAGGAAGGAAAATGCTGCCGCCACATTGGGGAACCAGCTCTGGATGGCTGCTCCCACCACTGCAGTCTCCTCCACCATGGACTCATCCACATTGGCCAGGACACCCATGGTGGTCACAATGGCCTCTTTGGCGGAAAATCCGGAAATGGAAGCCGCCACCGGCTGCCAGGAGCCAAAGCCCAGCGGCGCGAAGATCCAGGCGATGGCGCCGCCCAGAAGGGCCATAAGGCTGTTGGATACATCTTCCACGGCTCCGAAGCCTCCGTTCTCAAAGCCAAAGGTGGAAAGCACCCACATAACGATACAGGCCAGGAACAGGATGGTGCCTGCCTTTTTAATAAAGCCCCAGAGTCTTTCCCAGGTGTGCATGAGCACCGTCTTAGCAGACGGGATATGGTATGCCGGAAGCTCCATAACAAAGGGAGCCGCCTCTCCGGAAAACGGTTTCGTCTTTTTTAAGATGATGGCAGACACCAGTACGGCCGCCACTCCGATGAAATACATGAGGGGAGCGATATAACCGGCGGCCTCATAATTTCCCGTGGCCCAGCCCGTCATGATCCCGCCCATAAGAGCGATCACCGGAAGCTTTGCGCCGCAGGGCACGAAGGTAGCCGTCATAATGGTCAGCCGTCTGTCATTATCGTTTTCAATGGTACGGGAAGCCATGATCCCCGGGATCCCGCAGCCCGATGAGATCAGGAGCGGAATGAAGCTTTTGCCGGAAAGCCCGAAATGACGGAACACCCGGTCCATGACGAAGGCGATGCGGACCATGTAGCCGCAGTCCTCCAGGATGGAAAGGAGCAGGAACAGAATGGCCATCTGGGGAAGGAAGCCGAACACTGCTCCCAGACCTCCCAGGATCCCATCCACCACCAGACCTGTCACCATACTTCCGGCTCCCAGGCTGCTGAGTGCTCCAGCAGCCGCCTCCTGAATAGCGACCACAAAGGAGTCGTTGGCCCAGTCAGTACCCATGGTCCCCAGGGTGGTAACAGAAATATAATATACAAAATACATGACTGCCGCAAAGATCGGGAGTCCCAGGATCCTGTTTGTAACGATCCTGTCGATCTTATCCGACGTGCTGAGTTTCGCCGGTGCTTTCTTTACAGCCTCTCCGATCATCTCTCCGATATAGCCGTAACGGGCATCGGTGATGATACTTTCCATGTCGTCATCCATATCCCTTTCCAGGCTCTCCGCCTCTGTCCGGATGGATGCCATGGCGGAGGCGGACAGCTTCAGGTCAGCTTCCACCTTTGGATCCCTCTCAAGAAGCTTAATGGCATACCAGCGTCTTAGAGACGGTTCCACCCGGTCCCCAAGAGCCTCCTCTGCCTTTAATATGGCGCTTTCCACCCGGGCCGGGAACACACGGCCAGGGGCCTTCCATTTCTGTTCCCTTGCAGCAGCCACCGCCTGGTCTGTCACTTCCTTTAAGCCCGTTCCTTTAAGGGCGGAGGTCTCCACCACCTGACATCCAAAGAGCGCGGAAAGCCGTTCTGTGTCGATCCGGTCTCCCTTTTTCGCCAGCAGATCGCTCATGTTCAGGGCAATGACCACCGGGATCCCCAGCTCCAGAAGCTGGGAGGTCAGATACAGGTTTCTTTCAATGTTGGTGGCGTCCACCAGGTTGATGACCGCCTCCGGCCGCTCCTTTAACAGATAGTCACGGCTTACCACTTCCTCCAGTGTATACGGGGACAGGGAATAGATCCCAGGCAGGTCCGTTATGATGATCTCCTCATCTCCTTTGGAGGTTCTCAGCCGTCCTTCTTTCTTTTCCACCGTCACGCCGGGCCAGTTGCCCACGTACTGGTTCGCTCCGGTGAGCGCGTTGAACATGGTGGTCTTTCCACAGTTGGGATTTCCCGCCAAAGCAATCCTGATACTCATGTTTCTCCTCCTTAAACACCTTCTTTTACCGTCACATCGATGCTGTCCGCATCGGCCTTTCTCAAGGAAAGCTCATATCCCCGGACCGTGATCTCCACCGGATCTCCCAGGGGAGCCACCTTCCGGACATAGATCTCACTCCCCTTTGTGATCCCCATATCCATGATCCTGCGGCGGAATGCCCCCTCTCCGTGGATCTTCACCACAGAAACCGTTGTCCTCACTGGAACCTCCCGTAATGTCATAGCGTTCTCCTTTCTCCTCCTCTTTTTCCATCCCCTTATATGGGGCACATCTGCTTCCTGGCATGTTTATTGGTTACCTAAAACTAACTCCACATTTTTTAGTTACCCACGGCTAACCCGTGGACTTTTTGATGGAGCCGAAGGCTTTTAAGGCCCCGCGGCTCCTGCTTCTATACCATAATGTGCTTCGCCATTTCTTTATTGACAGCCACTCTGGAATCCTTAATATGGATGATCATATTTCCGCAAAGTTCGGAGACCACCCGGACCTGGCTTCCGTCCACAAATCCAAGATTGGCCAGAAACCGCCTTGTATCGGCAGCTCCCCCGATCCGTTTTACCACTCCGGTCTCTCCCGGGCGCAAAAGAGTAATTGGCATCATGCTCCCTCCTTCGCATTTTCTCTGCCGCAGCAGCAGCCTCCAGAACACCCGGAGCAACTTCCGCAGCCGCAGGCCGTTTTTCCTGCCTTCTTCTGGCTCCTCATGAATCTCAGCACGGCCACCGCCGCGCACGCCACCAGGAGCAGTACGATCCCATCTGCCAGACTCATTGGATCACCTCTTTTCTTTTTGATACTAATTATCAATTTCAAATGAATTATATTCCTCTCACCTGAAAAAGTCAACCCTTTTTTCGTATTTTATTTCGTACACAAAACTGCTTGAAATCTTTGTCCATACACTTTAAAATATGGGTAAACGCCGGACCTGCTGTGCCAGGTCCGGTTCTGAAACAATGCTTAAGGAGGTTTTTCATGAACTGCAGCAGAAGACTCACCGATACACTTTACTGGGTCGGCGCCAACGACAGGCGGATCGCCCTGTTTGAAAATGTATACCCCGTTCCCCGGGGCGTTTCCTATAATTCCTATCTGCTCTTAGATGAAAAGACAGCTCTCTTTGATACCATCGACCAGGCATTTACCCACCAGCTCCTGGAAAATGTTTCCTCTGTGCTGGATGGACGCTCTCTGGACTACCTGATCGTCAATCACATGGAGCCCGACCACTGTGCCTCCATCGCTGACATTCTCTTCCGGTATCCTGGGGTGAAGATCGTCTGCACTGCCAAGGCTGCAAATATGATGAAGCAGTTTTTTGAATTTGATGTGGACCAGTATGTGGTTCCCGTAAAGGAGGGCGACACCCTTTCCCTGGGCGTCCATACCCTGACCTTCGTTATGGCCCCCATGGTCCACTGGCCTGAAGTCATGGTCACCTATGAGACCACGGAGAAGATTCTGTTCTCCGCAGACGCCTTCGGCTCCTTCGGCGCCATCAACGGAAATATCTTTGCCGATGAAACAGACTATAAAAACCAGTGGCTGCCGGAAGCCAGAAGATACTACTGCAACATCGTCGGAAAATACGGTCCCCAGGTGCAGGCCTTATTAAAGAAGGCCTCCAGGCTGGAGATCTCCATGATCTGCCCGCTCCACAGCCTGGTATGGAGGAAGGATCTGGACTGGCTCCTGGAAAAATATTCCCGCTGGAGCTCCTATGAGCCGGAGGAAAAAACTGTGCTCATCGCCTATGCCTCTGTATACGGCCACACAGAGCAGGCCGCCGATGCCATTGCTGCAAGGTTAGCGGAGCGGGGAGTACCCAATATCGCCGTTTACGATGTGTCCAAGACCCATCCGTCCTATATCCTGGCTGACGCCTTCCGCTGCTCAGCCCTGGTATTTGCATCCATCACCTACAACAATGGGATCTTCTGCAACATGGAGACCCTGCTGCACCAGATCGCTGCCCATAACCTCCAGAACCGGACTGTGGCCTTCTTGGAAAACGGCTCCTGGGCCCCGGTGTCTGTAAAGCATATGACGGATACCTTCGCATCCTTAAAGAACATGAAGGTGCTGGAGGAAAGTCTGACCATCCGGTCTTCCTTAAAGAACTGCCAGGGAGACTGTCTGGAAGCTCTGGTTGATTCCATTTTCCAGTCTCTCGCATAATTTTTTCTGGAAATGGTTATACAACAATATACTACTATATTTTATCCACAGGAGGAACTGACTATGAAGAAATATGAATGCGAAGTATGCGGTTACATTTATGATGAAGCAGCCGGAGATCCGGATAACGGCATCGCTCCCGGCACCAAATGGGAGGACGTTCCCGAGGACTGGGTATGCCCCTTATGCTCCGTCGGCAAAGACCAGTTTAAAGAGGCCTAACAGCTCTATAAAAAAATAAAAGGGGAATTCTTATGGGAATCAAAGTAAATCAGGAAACACTCCAGATGATCGCCGATCTTTCCAACGCCAGGGGCGCCTCCGGCTTCGAGGACGAGACAGTCCAGGCGGCAGCAAAGCACATTGGCGAGGGCTATACCACCGAAGAGGACTGCCTGCGCAACTTCTATATGTACCGCACTGCCAACTCCGGCAACAAGCCGGTGTTCATGCTGGATGCCCACAGCGACGAGGTGGGATTCATGGTCCATTCCATCCGCCCCAACGGAACCCTCCGTTTCGTGGCCTTAGGCGGCTGGAACGTGGGCTCCCTTGCCTCCTCCAAGGTGCTTGTGAGAAACTCTGAGGGAAAATATCTTCCCGGCGTCATTGCTGCAAAACCGGTACACTTTATGTCGGCTTCAGAAAAAGCATCTGCCGGGGCAGCGGATATCTCCTCCCTCTCCATCGACATCGGCGCTGTGAGCGCAAAGGACGCAGCTGAAAACTTTAAGATCCGCATCGGCGAGCCGGTGGTTCCGGATGTTACCCTGGAATACGATGAAGAACATGATCTGATGTTCGGCAAAGCCTTTGACTGCCGCATCGGCTGCGCAGCTCTCATCGAGACGCTCCGCCGGTTAAGGGATGAAAAGCTGGACGTGGACGTGGTGGGTGTTCTTTCCTCCCAGGAGGAGGTAGGCGAACGCGGCATGAAGGTGGCCGTAAACCACATAAAGCCCCAGATCGCCATCTGCTTCGAGGGCTGTCCGGCGGACGATACGTTTACTGAGCCTTACGCAGTCCAGACGGCCTTCAAAAAAGGACCCATGCTGCGCTTCATGGACAAATCCATCATCTGCACTCCCAGATACCAGCGCTATGCCCTGGATCTGGCTGAGAAGCGCGGTCTTATGGCCCAGGCGTCTGTCCGGGAGGGCGGCGGCAACAACGGTGCCATTGTCCATACGTCCTTAGACGGGATCCCGTCCATCGTCATCGGCGTTCCGGTGCGGTACATCCATTCCGTCCACGGCATTGCCTCCTACTATGATTTTGAAGCCACTGTAAAACTGGCCGTAGAAATCGTAAAATCCATGAATGGAGATATTATTAAATCTTTTTAAACGATTCCAATATCTTCCAACATGATTTTCCTGGTCCGTGACATACTAACACCATCCCAGAAAACAAAGGTGGTGAACGACCATGAACCAGGAAAAGAACGAATGTATCCAGTGCTCCATCCACAACTGCGTACACCACGCGGGGACTGCGGATTACTGCACACTGGACCGGATCCATGTGGGGACCCATGAACTGAACCCCACTAAGAAGGAATGTACCGACTGTGATTCCTTCCAGTATAAAATGTCCTGATGCGGCTGATCTGCCATCGGGGTATGGGAAAAGCCTGGCAGCTGCACCGATCTGCAGCTGCCAGGCCTTTTTTATCCGTCCATCCTTATTTCAGACGTTTCCGCCTCATGTGATTTCTGGTTTTTTATGCGTTTCCCTGTCTTATACAGCCGCCAGGCCCCTGGGGAGCCGCCGCCTGGTCAAAGCTGGGATTGAAGGCATAAAAGTTCCGGCTGTCCAGACGTTCCTGGAGGCCGCGCAGGGCTTCACCGAATCTCTGGAAATGAACGATCTCCCGTTCCCGGAGGAAGCGGATGGGATCGCACACGTCCGGCTCCTTCACCAGACGCAGGATGTTGTCGTAGGTGGTGCGGGCTTTCTGCTCTGCTGCCAGATCCTCAAACAGATCTGTGATGGGATCGCCCTTGGACTGGAACTCACAGGCATTGAAGGGGATCCCGCCCGCCGCCTGGGGCCAGATCCCGGCCGTATGGTCGATATAATAGGGAGCAAAGCCCTGGGCCTCCAGCTCCTCTGCCGAAAGGTTTCTCGTGAGCTGGTGGACAATGGCTGCGATCATTTCCAGATGGGCCAGCTCCTCGGTGCCTATATCCGTAAGCACTGCCTTCTGCTCCCCATAGGGCATGGAATACCGTTGGGAAAGATAACGCATGGACGCTCCCATCTCACCGTCTGGGCCACCATACTGGCTAATGATCAGCTTCGCCAGCCCCGCGTTGGGCTCTTTGATATTTACCGGATACTGAAGCCGTTTTTCATACCTCCACATATTAATATCCTCCTTCCCAGGGCCATTTTTCCGTCACCCAGGTCCAGGTATTCCCTATAACATCGTCCACCAGCAGGGGGCCAAACCGGCTCTGGTATGCGTCCATGGCCGCTTTCCTGGCGCCGACAGCGCTCTGGTAATACTGCATGGCCTGGGCGCAGTCCGGATGAGTGTCCAGGAACAGGACCGCCTCATCCACAGCAAAGCTGGCCTCGTTGATCTGCTTCATCAGTGCCTGCCGGGACGGGTCCATTCCCGGACACATCCCGCAGCCCTGGCCCGTACCGGGACGGATCCCGCAGGCAGTTCCTGCCGGCGGATACATACCAGGAAATCCGCAGCCGCCTCCGCCGGGGGCCGGGGGCGGACAGACCGGACGGCAGCAGGTCTGGACCTGGGGTCTGGCCTGGGCGGAAGCCTGGACCTGGATCTGGCCCTGGCAGCTCTTCTTACAGCACTGTCCCGTTACGCCGGGATCTTTTCCGCTGGCTCCACAATTCATCTCTGCCATTTTCTGCACCCTCCCATCATAAACGGATAATCTAAAGACGGGAAAATCGTTCCCTGCATAAAACCGTGGCTTATGGGATATGGCGTTTCCCAGTTCTGCATGGGAACGTAGCCCATGCCCACCGGAAAGCGGTCCCAGACGCCCGGCATATTTCCATCCACATGGACCGGTCCAGGTCCCGGAACAGGCATCATCCCGGGAATACGGGAAGCCCCGTCAGGATTCTGATTACAATTCATAAGCTCCTTCTCCTTTCATTTTCTAGTAATAAGGTATGCATATTCTCCCGTTCCGGTACATAGAAGGCCCGTTTCCTTTTTCCAGGCCAGAGGACAGGTCCCGGTGCCTTCTTCCCTTCGGCCCATGGCGGTCCCTGCGGAGCGCCTTTGCCACCGTTTCCTACAAGAAAGAAGCCCGATTGCGGGCTTCTCCGCCTGCGGCGGGCCGCTTCTGCGGCATAATTTCCTTCCGCCGCATGGCGATCCCCGCGGAGCGTTTTTTATGTCATGGGACGTACTTTCCTATGACATAAAAAACCGGCGTCCATGGATGCAGTTTCCATGGACGCCGGCTGTCTGCCAAAGCTGTCTTCTGTTTCTCCTGACGTTTCCTATTCCATCCAGGCTCCGTCGGCTCCTGTCATGAAGCCGTCGGGAGTCTTCCTGTTCTGGTACATGGCCCCGTAGGGAAGCTGTCCCTCCGTGCTCTGCACCGTTTGTCCGGTGACCGGATCCGTTGCCGGCACAGGCACAGGCTCCGCCGGATTTAAGTAATACCATTTCTCACCGATGCTCTGCCAGCCCACAGCCATGCGGCCGTCTGCCGTTCCCAGGTAGTACCAGATGCCGGAAAGCTGGATCCAGCCCTTTTTCATGGCGCCGTTTTCCCTGAGATAATACCAGTTTCCTGTTTCCTTCTGGTAATGCCAGCCCCGGTCCATAAGGCTGTCTGCTCCCATATGGTACCATTCGCCGCCCTTAAAGATCCAGCAGTCCATAGCCATCGCGCCGCCAGAAAACCGGAACTGCCAGTCCTCTCCTGTCTGGATCCACTGACCTGCGGTTTCTCTGGCAGATACCTGGGGACAGATAAAGCCTGTGCTCTTCACCGGGCGGTAGCTGCCGCCGGAGCCGTTTCCGGATCCATTCCCGGAACCGCCGTTATTTCCATGGCCATTGCCGGTATTTCCGTCAGTGCCGTCTCCATCGCCGCTGGTGCCGTCATCCCCGGAACCATCTCCGTCTCCGGGATCTCCGCCGTTTCCATCTTCCCCTCCAGAACCATCTCCATTTCCAGAGTTATCTCCGTCTCCGGAGCCGCCGTTCTCTCCCTGGTCTTCTCCGGGGTCAGTAGCTTTCAGCAGAAACTCGGTTTCTCTTCCGCCGTCCGTTTCAAAGACCAGCTCCTCTCCGGCCACTGCGGCGATCCGTTCCACCCGGAGGGTGATGTCCTCCGTGGAGGCCGTCTGGAGCACGCCCAGCTCCAGCTTTTTCCCGCCGTTAAACAGGCCGTCTCCCGTTCCGTTTCCAGCCAGGAAAATGCTGAACCGGCCGGTATCCTCTAAAAAGATCCCATCCCGGATCTTCACATCCGGATCCTTCTGGATACTGGCTTCAAAGGTAAACTCTGCCCGGGTGATATCTTCCGGTTCCGGGGTCTCCAGGGCCAGATCCACCTGGACAGCTCCAATATCCTCCATGTATTTCCCGAATTCCCGGTCTCCGGAAAAATCCAGGGAGATCCTTACCTGGTTCTCCTTCTTTCCAGACTCCATCTGAATATATCCGCCTCCGGCAGCCAGGGCAGCGATCCCCGTCCCCGCGGCTATAAATGCCGCGGCCATAAGGCTTCCTATGATCCTTCGTCTCACTTAATTCTTCTCTCCTTCTCTGGTCCGGCCCCCAAGGCCGTCTCTTTTCCTCAGCCGTTCATTCCCGGCCGCCGGGCCGGAGCCGGGATCCAGCTCCAGCTCCGGCAGCTGTTCCGGAACCGTTATGGTCAGACTGGAGCTGACGGTCCTCTGGCTCTCCAAAGTCTCCGCATCGTCCACCCGGTAAAGCTCTGCCCGGACATGCTCTGGAAGACTGGTCCCCTCCGGCAGGTAATAGATCCAGATGCCGTCGCTGACCTCTCCCAGGAGGCCGTTTTCCGGAACCTTTGCCAGGATCAGGGATTCTGCCTGGATGTTTCCATCCGCATCCGTTCCTCCCACGATCTGGCCCTTTTCGTCCCATAAAAGCACCACGTTATAGGCCGGGTTTCCCTTATAGGTTCCTGTAAACACGATGCTGCCCTCCGGGATCACTCCGTCTGCCCCGCCGTTGATGGCAAAGTCCTTCATGAGCCTTCCCATACCGGCTGCATCCATTTCCACATTATCTCCTGTCTGGCCCAGCAGGGAAAGATCCGATATGGAAAGCTCCCGGCCTCCCTGGCCGTCTGCCGTCAGCTTCACAAAGGCCGCGTCGTACGTATAAAGAACGGTGCCGTCATGGAAGTACACAGTCTGGCTGCCGTCTTCCAGGGTAAATGTATCTGCGCTCACCGGGACCCTCTCCCAGGAGCTTCCGTCCTGGCTGACACTGACGCTGAATTTTCCTATGGGAGTTCCCTCGGCCGCCGTGTAAACGAGCCCGGTCACCAGCTCCGGCTGGTTTAATTCCAGGACGATCTCCGGCGTCTGGCCGGCCTTTACAGAGCCTGTAAAGGTGGTAACAGCGCCCTCAGTCTCCAGATCCACCATCTTTTCCAGCCCTGGCTGCACATAGGTATCCGGATGATCCTCTCCCGGCTCCTCCAGCTCACTGTTGGTCAGGTTGGTGCTGACGGTCCATAAGGTCCGGTCGATGTCGCCCCTGTGGCTCACCTTGACCTCCTTTGTCCTTCCTGGCTCCGTTTTTTCCAGCCATTTGTCGTATCCGGTGATCTCATACGTATAGACCCGGTTGTTGGCTGTGGCGGCCACATCCGTAAATACAGCCTCTCCATCATGTGCGTATGCGTAGCCCACAGACTGCTTTTTCTCCGTTCCGCCGTCCCTTTCGCAGCGGACGATCTCGTAGATCCATACGTTTGTGTCCCCGGAGATCTCCAGGTTCACCTGGTTTTCTCCATTCACATACTGGATGGTTCCCTGGGGAACGCTTCCCTTGGCGGAAGACTCCGTTTTCTGGGAGGTGTTCCGGTTTTCCATCTGCCATACCCGGTTCTCATCGTTGGCGAACCAGATGCCCCGCTCCTCCTTCTCAAACTGGGAGGCATAGCGCACAGTGTCTGCGTCCGGCTCCATGCCCCAGTGGCGGAAGAAGTCCAGAAGGTCCTTCCGGGCCGCAGCCGCCGCCAGCCGCATCAGCACATTGTCCTTATCGGTCCCGGAAAGCTTCAGCTTATTTCCTTCCGCTCCCGGTGCCGAGGATGGCTTACGCACATAGGAATCCATTCTGGCAAAGATCAGATTTTCCAGCTGCTCTTTGCTGGTATCAAAGGTCTTGAAATTATAGCCGCCCATATCGTAGGCCAGATGGAGCTGCCAGTACATGGCCAGCTGCACCGCCCCGTCAGACGCCTTTCCCCTGGCTCCCGAGATGGTCTTTTTAAATACGTCCTCGTACTTGAACCGCAGGGAATCATTGGTATCCCTGGCCTTGGCCAGCAGCGGGTAATAATTATTGGTCACCTCCGCCACCGCGTAGGCCCCTTCGTTGATCTCATGGCCGATCTCATGGGAAAGCCCCCAGCCGAACAGGCTGCCGGACTGATACTTTCCCTCTGCATCCGCAATCACGGGCTCTCCCTTTACCATTTCCTGGAACTGGGGCCACTCGATGCCGATGTGGAGGCCTCCGGCGTACATGAAGGCGCCGGCAAACATCCTCTGGTAGCGGATATTCAGACGGCCGGCCGGTACCTGGTTGTGGGGCTCGGCATCGGATGCCGTGCTTAAGCCCTTATGGGCGTAGAACAGCTCCACCATCTGATCCATGGCCGTCATGGACTGCTCCAGGGCCGCGGCCTTCTCCGCTGCCGTATTCCCGGCCAGTCCCTCCAGGATCTGGTCCGAGGGGCCGGAGATCATGGTATACCGGCTCACGATGTCCGTGGCTCCGTAGATACAGTTCATCTCATCATAAGCATGGTCTTGATGATCCCGGTTATGGAGAGCCTCCATATCCCGGACCATGGCCTCCAGCCCGTTCACATAGGCCTCCGCCAGCTTCAGACGCTCCGCCGGATCCTTTGTATCCGAAAGATCCAGCACCGGGATCTTCGTCCCTCCGCTGACCCGGACGCCGTACTGCTCCTGGCCTGCCTTTCCGGTGTAGACCACATAGAGCTGTCCGCCCCGCTCCAGGTCCATATCGTCCAGGGCCTCCAGCGTAAAGTCATTGGCTCCCGCCTTTAAAACTCCCAGCTCCTTATGCCACTTCTCAGAGGTTCCATGGTACTGGGTCTGTATCAGCCTGAGCCTGGTGCCGTCCCCGGTCTTATGGGCGGGGCTTCCCACATAAACGGTGACCGTCTCCCCGGCCTTTGCAGTCACGCCCAGGGGCTGGTACGTATTGAGACCGCCCTTGAAGGTGATGTGGCCGTCGGAGTTTCCTGTATCCTTGCTGTCCACCGCCTGGATCTCCGCCTGGAGCGCACCATCCTTGAAGATCCGCTCTGCGTTGGCCAGCTCCGTTTCCAGGATCTCCTTCCTGGGGTGCAGCTCCCCGCTGACCGGATCCGGCTGGTCCAGCCGGTCCTTAAGGCTCTGGATCCGTTTTCCCATGGTCTCCCGGTCCTCGTCCGACCGCAGGCTCACATGGTAGGGATCCCCGTAAAGGTCCATGATCTCGTCCTCCAGCGAGTCGTAGTAATAGAACTTAAGCTCTGCCATGGAGATCCGGCGGCTGTTTCCATCTGCGGTGCTTAAAACCAGCTGCACAGCCTCGGCCTCAATGGGCCTGTCCGCCCGGAATTCGTAGTAGGCCTTATTGTTGCTGGTCTTTTTCTCCAGGACGCCGGAAACAGAATTCTTTGTGCTATCCTGGATGTCGTTCCGGTCTGTCCAGTAATAAAGCACTGCCTTATTATAGGAAAACGTCTGTTCTCCGTCTGGGATCACCACCATTGTGTCCATTTCATAGGACCTGTCAAAGGACACAATGGGAGCTTTTTTCAAATCATAATAGGTCGCACCCGAATCCCAGTCGATACGGGCCCAGGAGGTCTCATAGTTTCCATCTACAATATCATACTGACCTTTGGAGACATCATACCCATAGCGCACCGACTCGATATGGGCGGTCACCGGTTCTCCCGGCACCTCCACATTGATCCGTTTATAATCCGGCGTCACCGGCGGATCCAGGGCCGCCGTCACTCCCGTATAGTGGACCGATTCCGGTCCCTCTCCCAGCGGGTTCACGCCGGTCAGATAAACGTCATACTTTGTCTTATCCTCCAGCCCCTTAAGCTCATACCGGTTCTCCCGGATATCCGGGATCTTCGTGTACGCTCCCTGGGAGTCGCCGTACTTCCTGTAATACAGGTTATAGCTGTCTGTATCCATCATATCCTTCCAGCTGATGGAAAGCCCCTTATACCGGGATGTCACCGTGATATTTTCCGGCGCAGGCGGAAGGCTGGCCGCCCTGGGACGCCCCACAGCCTCTGCCGCCGGGCTCTTCCAGGCCCCGTTCACCAAGCGGATCTGGATCTCATAGGAATTTCCATTGGCCAGCGCCCCGTCTCCCAGGCCTTCTGCCCGGAATTCCGGCTTATCCGTCTGGAAGGTCTGTGTCACCTCGTTTTTCTTACTGTTGACTCCATGGACCGTCACCTCGTAGCCCGTCACATTGGGCTGTCTCCGCCAGGTCACGGTAAAGGACGCGTCCCCGTTCTCCACCTGCACCCGCTCCGGTGCTGTCATTTCCGGCTCCGGGATCCGTTCCTTCATGTCCCCCAGGAACTCCACCTTTGCAATATCCACCAGAGCGGTGTTCCCCAGGGTCCGGCTGACCTTAATGGTCACCTTCTTCACGGCTGTCTGGCCCTTCAGATCGATGACGATGGGGCCTCCCTGGCTTACGGTCTCCTCTTTTCCTGTGAAAAATTCCAGAAGCGCCCTTCCCAGGCTCCGTTCCTTTACTTTTCCGTTTTCGATCTCAAAGACCTTTTCTTTTCCCTTTTCTGTCTCCACAGAAACAGTTCCGTCCACAATGGTGTTGCCGGAGCCGTCCACCGGGTCGATGACGAACCCGGCCATGGTCTTTCCGGAGTCAAACTCCGCAGAAATGGTCACCGGATTCTCCCCGGAAATGGCCTCCTCACTTTCCAGTGTAAGGCTGGCCGCACCGGAAAACAGCTGCTCCACCGTTCCCTGGGAGATCTCCGCGTTGCTGGCGGACACCGTATGGATCTCTTCCTCTGTGATCCGCATGGTCCGTGTCTCCCGGGCAGTCCTTGCGTCTTCCTTATAATACTTTGCAAAACATGCTATGTCCGCCAGATCCACCTGGCTGTCGCTGTTCAGATCGGCCCGGTCATAAAACAGATCGTCATGGACCTGGCCGGAGGCTGCCAGCTTCAGAAGCTCCTCCTTATCGTCCTCATCCACAGCCCCGCTGCCGTCAATGTCGCCCATGGCCAGAACGCCGATGCGGCTTCCGGCTCCGCTCTCCCCGTATCCGTGGTTTTCCGGCGCATCGTTCATTAAACGGATGGAGACCATGTCCCCCTGGATCCGGATCCCCTTCTGCTCATAGGCCACATAGGAGACCGTATCGTTTTCCGGCTCCATCCGGAGGTCATACATCCCATCGGGAAGCTCCGTCAGCTCACAGCTCCCCTCTGTGTATGTATTCCCGTCTCCAGCCGGCAGGGTAAGGCTTCCAAAGGCCGGTTCGGCCATGGAGGAATCCTCTTCCTCCGACGGATACAGCTCCACATTCCAGGTGGTCTCCGGAGCCTTTACGACGCCCTGGACCTCCACCCTAAGGATCCCGTTCCTCTCCTCCAGAAGTCCGGCTAAGGCTTCTTCCCCGGCCGCCGCATCCGACATGGTGGCGGTCATCCGGGTCCTCTGGTTTTTCTGCGGCATTCCCATGGCTCCCGTCCGTCCCAGCGGGCTCTGCACAGCCATAAGGACCGCCAGAAGAGCCGCTGTCGACCGCATTCCCGTTCTCTTTTTCACAGTTCTTTTCACACTTTCCTCCTATGGATCAGATTTATTGCCTGCGGAGTATCCATTTTTTAGGGGATCTTCGGTCCCCATGGCACAAGAAAGAATCCTGCTCTTGCAGGATTCTCCGCCTGCGGCGGGTCGCATTTGCGACGAAATTCCATACCGCCGCAGTGCGATTCTGCACGAAGTGCTTTTTTATTTGATAGGAATTTCCTATCAAATAAAAAATCCGGTCAGAATCAGATTTCTGGCCGGATCCTATTTCCCCGTCTCATGACGCCCAGTATAACACATCAGACGTTTTTTGAAAAGAAAATTTTTGCATTTATTCTGTTTTTTTCATTTTATCCGCAAAATACTTCATAATGTCTTTTCTGGTGACGATCCCGATAAAAGATTTCTTATCGTCCAGGACCGGAACGAAGTTCTGCTTCATGGCCTTGTCTAAAAGGTCCTCCATATTGCTGTCAATGCTCACCGGCGTATTGTCAGAACGGCGGGGAACATTGGTGATCAGGATCCTTCTTGCTTCCTGCAGGTTCAGATCCAGCTGGTTTTTTATATACCACAGAAGATCGCCCTCGGTGATGGTCCCCACATAGGTCCCCTGCCGGCTGATGATCGGCACCGCCGAATACTTATGATACTCCATCTTCTCCAGAACCTGCCGGAGGCTTTCATCATCATGGATGTAAGCCACCTCACTCTTCGGTGTCAGAAAAAACAATATATTCATTTCATCTCTCTCCTTTAGTCTATATCCGCCCGAAAGCGCCCGTTCCCTGTGCCCTAATATCCCAGGTCCTCGTTGATGAAGACCAGCTCCACGGTCATTCCGTTACAGGGACGCTCCAGGATCACTGTGGCGCTGCAGATCCGGGCCGGACTATTACAGTCATAACAGCGCAGCTCTTCCGACGCGGCACAGGGCGTCTTGACCCCAAGGCGTCTGGCATTTTTCGTACAGGCCGTATTTTTAGCCCGGGCAATGGCGCTGTGAAGGTCCGGGGCGATCTTATTCCTTCCTATCACATAGAAGACCCGTTCCGGACCAAACAGGCTGGCCGCCGCCCGGTTTCCCGTACCGTCAATATTCACCAGCTCCCCGGTCTCCGAAACGCCGTTGGCGCTTAAAATATATACGGTGGAATCCATAGCTGCCCTTCTGGCCTCTGCCGCAGTCATCTCGTCCTTCCAGTGCCAGACCACCTGGTTGTTTTCCTTCAGAAGCTCGTACAGCCCCATTTCCTGACAGGTCATGGAGCCGCCGAAGCCCACCCGCTCCCCGCGGATCTTTTCCTTCAGATAGGAAGCCGCCTCCTCCTTCGTTTCAAAATACGAGATGAGAAACCGGTGGTCCTCAAAGCTTTTCTTCAGTTTCCCGTAATCCATATGCTCCTCCTTCATCTGGTTTCTTTCCGTTCTGTAAAGTTATGTACAGTTTACCATATTTCTCTCATATTTTCACGAAAACTCTGTGAACTTTTTATTAAATTCATATTAACGTCAAAAAACAGACCGCCGGGTATTTTCCAGGCGGTCCATTTTTCCAGATCCTTATAGCTTCTTCCCTGTCCCCTACTCCAGATAATCCAGAGCGTCCACAGGCTCGTCCCCGGAAAGCAGCTCAAAGTACAGGCTGGCCCCTTCCAGGGAATAATATTTGGTGGGCTCGGCCACATAGCCCAGCACATCGCCCCGGCTGACGTACTCGTTCTCCACCACCGGGATCTCCTTTAACTGGCCGCAGACGGCCTGGTAGCCGTTGCCCAGATCCAGCCGCACATAATTGCCGATCTCCTCATTGACGCCTACCTCCAGGATCCTGGCGTCGGCCGGGGCAGAAACAGGCGTGCTCACCTCGCTCTGGATCACGTTGGCCGGATTGCATTTATACTGCTCCAGGGTCGGGAACCAGGTGGTGGTGTTCATGCTGTATCCCAGGATCACATTTCCCTGTACCGGCCACAAAAGCCTGTCGCTTTCCGTAAAATCCAGAACCAGAGAATCCCCGGCCGCCGCTCCGGCCTCGTCTGCCGGCGGATCCTCCAGGGCCGCGGCTTCTGTCTCTGCCGCTCCCAGGGTATTTTCGGTCACATGGGAACCGGCTCCGGCCCCGGCCGGCTCCGCCTCATGGGCGTTGGAGCTTCCTGCCACGGTCCTGGGCGGCTCTGTCTCTTCGGCGATCATCCCTTCCGGCTCCTTGATCTCCAGATACGGACTCTCCTCCATGTTCTGGGCTCCCTTCCGGATCCTCACAGCGCCTGCTGCGGCAACAATAGTCAGCAGGCCCAGCACTAGCATCACAAGAACTAACTTATCCTTGAAAAGCTGGTTTACTCTCTCTTTCACGTTTTATCACCTCGGTACTATTCTTACCAAAGTGACACGTCTTATTCAGATTCCCTCTTTTAAAATTTCCACATTCTGGAAATAATGGTCCAGAAGTGCTTCAAAGCCGAGCCCCTCCTTTTCCAGCGCCGAGGCTCCGGCCTGGGAGAAGCCGTACCCATGACCGATCCCTTTGCAGGTGACCCGGATCTTTCCCTGGAGCTCATCGAAATAAAAGCACGGGGAGGACAGGCCCAGGGCGTACTGGACCTCTTCCCCGGAGTAGGTCTTCGGACCGATCTGGATCTGGACCACATATCCGGCCCCATCCCGCTCCGCCACCTGGATCTCCTCCAGGAGCCGGTCTGCATCCGGAGAGACCGCCCCCGGAATGGCGCTCACCCTCCGGGCCAGGTCCTCCGGCGTGAAGACCGCAATGGACAGATATCCGTCGGCCAGAAGATCCCCTGGGCTTTCCGCCTGCCTGAGACATGGATGCTCCTGTCCTCCGGGCCTTGTGGCCCCCGAGGCCGCCCGGCAGAAAAACACCTCCGCCGGTTCTCCCTCATAAGCCAGGTAAAGCCCGCTGGTGGCGGACACCGCCTCCCTGATCCTGCTGTAATCCTCCTGGTAAGTCCCGCCCCACAGCTCCTCCATCTGCGCTCCGCTCAAGGCGTCCATGTCCAGGGCCTCCTCCGGGATCTCCTCCGCCCCGTCCATCTCCCGGTAGATATACGTCCGGGCTATAACTGCCTGGGCCTTCAGAGTCTCCGGCCCGAAATCTGCCGGGATCTGGGCCGCCAGCACATGGACCAGGAAATCCTCCGCCGGGACCCGCGAAACCTTTCCTTCCCGCTCCACAGCCACATACCGCCTTCCGGCCACTCCGTTCCCATCAGTTCCCAGAGAGCCGCCCTGGCTTCCTTCTCCCCCGGCTCCCGCCAGCTCCTCAAAGCCCGTAAAATCCCCGCCGCCGATCCGGCCTGTCCAGGCCATGGTCGTCACATAGGGGATCATCACCATGATCATCAAAACAGTCAGAAACCGCTTCATAAAAAAGCCCACCTCATATCCTTTTTTGTAAAGTCTATGAGACAGGCTTTCTTTTTAGAACCTGGGGAGCAGCTCCGTCCCCGGACGGGCCGCGTTCCCCTGGTTTGTATTACAGTTCTACCTTGATCTTATCCAGATGCCAGATATCCCTTACGTACTCCTCAATGGTACGGTCTGAGGAGAACTTGCCGCTGGAGGCGGTGTTTAAGATGGCCGTCCGGGCCCACCATTTCTCATCCCGGTACGCCTTGTCGATCCGGTCCTCTGCCTCCGCATAGGAACGGAAGTCCTTTAAGATAAAGTACGTATCCGCCCGGTCGCTGGACTGGGTATTTAACAGGGAATTGTAGATATCCCGGAACAGCTCCGGATTCTGCGGGCTGTAACTGCCGTTGATGAGCTGCATCAGCACCCGGCGGATCTCCTGGTCGCTGTTGAAGATCTCCATGGGGTTGTAGCCGCCCTGGTTCTCCCAGTTAATGATCTCGTCGGAGGAAGCGCCGAAGATGAACATGTTCTCAGCCCCCACCTCCTCGGCCATCTCCACATTGGCTCCGTCCATGGTGCCGATGGTAAGGGCTCCGTTTAACATGAACTTCATGTTTCCAGTACCGGAGGCCTCCTTGCTGGCGGTGGAGATCTGCTCGCTGACATCGGCTGCCGCAAAGATCATTTCTGCGTTGGATACACAGTAATCCTCAATGAATACCACCTTGATCTTGCCGTTGATGGAACGGTCGTTGTTGATCACATCGGCCACGGCGTTGATCAGCTTGATGGTCAGCTTCGCCCGGGTATAACCGGCCGCAGCCTTTGCTCCAAAAATAAAGGTCCTGGGCACGATATCCATATTTGGATTATCCTTTAACTGGTTATACAGATACATCACATGCAGGATGTTCATCAGCTGTCTCTTATATTCATGGAGACGCTTTACCTGCACATCGAAGATGGACCTGGGATCCACGTCGATGCCGTTGTGCTCCTTGATATATTTTGCCAGGCGGATCTTGTTCTGATACTTGATGTTCATGAACTCTCTCTGGCACTTCTCATCGTCCGCGTAAATGGCCAGCTTTTTAATATGGGACAGGTCTGTGATCCACTCGTTTCCGATCTTATCGGTGACCCAGCTGGCTAAAAGCGGGTTTCCGTGGAGCAGGAACCGTCTCTGGGTGATGCCGTTGGTCTTATTGTTGAACTTTGCGGGCATCATCTGGTAGAAGTCCTTTAATTCCTCATTCTTTAAGATCTCTGTATGGAGCCTTGCCACACCGTTGACAGAAAAGCTTCCCACAATGGCAAGATGTGCCATACGCACCTGTCCGTCGTAGATGATCGCCATTTTGCGGATCTTTTCATTGTCGCCCGGGTATGCCTTCTTGATCTCCTCCACAAACCGGCGGTTGATCTCCTCCACGATCTGGTAGATACGCGGAAGCAGGCGGGAGAACAGCTCGATGGGCCATTTTTCCAGGGCCTCGGACATGATGGTATGGTTGGTGTAAGCGCAGGTCTTTGTGGTGATCTCCCAGGCCTCATCCCATTCCAGGTTCTGCTCGTCTAAAAGGATCCTCATGAGCTCTGCCACAGCCACCGTGGGGTGGGTGTCGTTCATCTGGAACACGGCTTTTTCATAAAACTTATGGATGTCGTCGTGGTTCTCCAGATATTTCTTAACGGCTCTCTGGACGCTGGCAGAAATGAAGAAATACTGCTGCCTTAAGCGCAGCTCCTTGCCTGCGTAATGGTTATCGTTGGGATACAGCACCTCCACGATGGTCTTTGCCAGGTTTTCCTGCTCCACTGCCTTCTGGTAATCGCCCTTATCGAATTCCTTCAGATTAAAGGTATTCACTGGCTGGGCGTCCCAGATCCGCAGGGAGTTGACCACGTTGTTGCCGTAGCCCACGATGGGGATGTCGTAGGGGACTGCCAGAACGGACTGGTAGCCCTTCTGGACAAAATGATTCCTGTGGCCGTCCCACTCAGTATCCACATAGCCGCCGAATTTTACCTCTGTGGCGTATTCGGGGCGGCGGATCTCAAAGGGATAGCCGTCCTTTAACCATTCGTCCGGCACCTCGATCTGGTAGCCGTCCTCGATCTTCTGCTTGAACATACCGTAGCGGTAACGGATCCCGCAGCCATAGGCCGGATAGCCCAGGGTCGCCAGGGAGTCCAGGAAGCAGGCGGCCAGACGTCCCAGACCGCCGTTTCCCAGAGCCGGATCCCGTTCCTGGTTTTCAATGGTATTTAAGTCAAAGCCCATTTCAGCCAGGGCCTCCCGGATCTCCTCCTGCTCGCAGAGGCTGATGATATTGTTGCCCAGGAAGCGCCCGGTCAGGAATTCCATGGACATATAATATACGACCTTGGCATCCTGCTTCTCATACTCCTTGTGAGTCGCGATCCAGCGGTCGATGATCATATCCTTCACCGCCAGAGCCACCGCCTGGTACATCTGCGCGGCGGTGGCGTCCTCAATGGTCCTCCGGTATGAGATCTTCAGATTGTAAATCACAGCCTTTTTAAATTCCGTCTTATGAATGGTGTGGTCCACGTTCATACCCTCCTGTTTCTGATTATCTTGTTACCTTTGCAACTCCCAGCATGACAGTCTCGCCGTTGATGTTCCACTCCTTGGCGTGGCCGGCCATCTGTCCCAGGGTGATGCTGTCTGCCAGCACCTCGCTCTTTAACTGGTCTGCATATTTCTTGATGATACCGGTGATGGTATCGTTGTTGTCTGCGTACACGTAGATATGGTCCATGACCTCGAAGCCGGCTTCTTTTCTCATGGTCTGGATCTTGCTGACCAGTTCCCGGTAGAAGCCTTCCTCCACAAGCTCCGGAGTCAGCTTGGTATCCAGGACCACGGTCACGGTGTTGTCTCCCTCGGATACATAGCCCTCCGTCTGTGCCATATCGATCAGAAGGTCCTCTCTGGTGAGCACCACCTCGGCCCCGTCAAAATTAAAGGTCAGGGCTCCCTTTTCATTTAAGGTGTCCATGGCGGCGTTGCCGTCCAGCTCCGTTAAGGCCTTTCTGATATTTCCCAGCTGCTTTCCGTATTTGGGTCCAACGGTCTTTAACTGGGGCTTGAAGGTATAGGAGGTAAAGGCGCGGACGTCGTCAGTAAATTCCACTGCCTTCACGTTTAATTCGTCCTCGATGATCTCCTGGTAGTATTCCGGAAGAGCCTCTGCCTTCACGAACATCTTTGCGATGGGCTGGCGGTTCTTGATATTGGCCGTATTCCTGGCTGCACGGCCCATAACGACCACCTTTAATACCTCGTCCATCTTGGCCTCCAGCTCTTTATCGATGAAGCCTTCCTCCACCTGCGGGAAATCACAGAGATGGATGCTCTCGGGAGCCGTTTCGTCGATGGAGCGTACCAGGTTCTGGTAGATCTCCTCGGTCATGAACGGAACCATGGGAGCCGCTGTCTTGGAAATGGTCACCAGCGCGGTGTAAAGGGTCATGTAGGCATTGATCTTATCCTGCTCCATTCCCTTTGCCCAGAAACGCTCACGGCTTCTTCTTACGTACCAGTTGCTCATGTCGTCCACGAAATCCTGGAGGGCTCTTGCAGCCTCGGGGATCCGGTAGTTGGCCAGGTCGTCGTCTACCTCCTTCACTGTGGAGTTTAACTTGGACAGGAGCCATTTATCCATCACCGGCAGCTTCTCATAATCCAGAGCATACTTTGTTGCGTCAAAATTATCAATATTCGCATAAAGCACGAAAAATGCGTAAGTATTCCACAGGGTTCCCATGAACTTTCTCTGGCCTTCCATTACAGCCTTTCCATGGAACCGGTTGGGCAGCCACGGAGCGCTGTTGATATAGAAGTACCAGCGGATGGCATCGGCGCCGTATTTTTCCAGGGCGTCGAAGGGATCCACGGCGTTGCCCTTGCTCTTACTCATCTTCTGGCCGTTCTCATCCTGTACATGGCCCAGAACGATCACGTTCTCAAAGCAGGGCTTATTGAACAGCAGGGTAGACTCGGCGTGTAAGGAATAGAACCATCCTCTGGTCTGGTCCACGGCCTCAGAGATGAACTGGGCCGGGAACTGCTCATGGAACAGCTCCTGATTCTCAAAGGGATAGTGGTGCTGGGCAAAGGGCATGGCTCCGGAGTCGAACCAGCAGTCGATGACCTCCGGCACCCGGTGCATCTCTTTTCCGCACTGGGGGCAGGTGATGACCACGTCGTCGATGAATGGACGGTGGAGCTCCACCTCTCCCTGGTCGCCGTTCATTTTCTTACTGTATTTCTTTACCACATCCATATAGTTGGGGCTCATTTTCTTAAGCTCTTCCCGGCTGCCGATGCAGTGCATATGGCCGCACTCACACTGCCATACGGGAAGCGGAGTTCCCCAGTAACGGTTTCTGGAGATGCCCCAGTCCTGGATATTCTCCAGCCAGTCGCCGAACCGGCCTTTTCCGATGGATTCCGGGATCCAGTGGATCATGTTGTTATTGCGGATCAGATCCTCCTTCACGGCGGTCATCTTGATGAACCAGGATTCACGGGCATAGTAGATCAGCGGAGTATCGCAGCGCCAGCAATGGGGATAGCTGTGCTCAAATACGGGAGCCTCGAATAAAAGATCCCGCTCTCTCAGATCCTTTAATACCTCCGGATCCGCCTTCTTCACAAAAAGACCTGCAAAGGGCGTTTCCTCTGTCATATCTCCCTTTGCATCCACGAACTGCACGAAGGGCAGGTCATATTTTCTTCCCACCTGGGCGTCGTCCTCACCGAAGGCCGGGGCGATGTGTACCACGCCGGTACCGTCGGTCAGTGTAACATAATCTGCACAGGTCACATAATGGCCCTTTTTATGCTGCTTTTCTGCCACATCGGCGGCGCACTGGTATAAGGGTTCGTATTCCTTGCCCTCCAGATCCGTTCCCACATAGGTCTCCAGGATCTCGTAGGCCGGAGTCCCGTTCTCCTTGTCCGCCAGCTTTCCAAGAACCGTGTCCAGCAGAGCCTCTGCCATATAATAGGTAAAGCCGTCGGCGGCCTTGACCTTCACATACGTTTCCTTCGGATTTACGCAGAGAGCCACGTTGCTGGGAAGGGTCCAGGGAGTCGTGGTCCATGCCAGGATGTATGCGTCCTCTCCCTTGGCCTTAAACCGAACCACCGCCGAGCGCTCCTTTACGTCCTTATATCCCTGGGCCACCTCATGGCTGGAAAGGGGGGTACCGCAGCGCGGGCAGTAGGGAACGATCTTAAAGCCCTTATAAAGAAGGCCCTTGTTCCAGATCTCCTTTAATGCCCACCACTCGGATTCGATATAATCGTCATGGTACGTTACATAGGGGTTATCCATATCCGCCCAGAAGCCGACGGTGCTGGAGAAATCCTCCCACATGCCCTTATACTTCCAGACACTCTCTTTACAATGCTCAATGAACGGCTCCAGGCCATACTCCTCGATCTGCTCCTTGCCGTCTAAGCCTAACATCTTCTCCACTTCCAGCTCCACCGGAAGTCCGTGGGTATCCCAGCCGGCCTTACGAGGAACCATATACCCCTTCATGGTGCGGTATCTGGGGATCATATCCTTGATCACCCGGGTCAGGACATGGCCGATATGGGGCTTTCCGTTGGCTGTCGGCGGTCCGTCGTAGAACACGTAGGGCTGTCCCTTACGGCGGCTGTCGATGCTCTTTTCAAAGATCTTCTGGTCCTTCCAGAATTTCTCCACCTGCTTTTCTCTGTCCACAAAGTTCAGATCTGTTGACACCTTCTGGTACATGACACATTTCCTCCAATCTTGTTGTATGCGCAGCTTTCTCTTCCCTGCGCGTTTCGGTTATGCAGTTTGTGTCTGCGGCTCCCGCGCGGGATGCGGTCTGATTGATAAAAAGATCCCGCGGAGCATTTTTATGTCACAGGATATCCGTTCCTATGATATAAAAAATCGTCCTGTTCTTGCGAACAGGACGAAATATACTCGTTGCACCACCTATTACTGCATACTGACATATGAGTTCCCCTTAACGGTGGAAAACCGGGCTGACTTACTGACCCAGGGACTTCCCGGACGTTCAGACGCCAGCTTGGGAGTGATCTTCCATCTGCATCCGGCGCCAGGCTTCCATCATCCCCGGCTCGCTTTGGCCTTCCCGCAGATCTACTGTCTCCGTCATCGCCTTTTCTTATGCGTTACGCCCTTTTATTATACGGATCACGCGAAAAAATGTCAAGACTTCGATGGGCAAATCAATCAGCTTTTTACTGGATCCACGCACCGTCAGCTCCGACCTGGAAGCCATCGGGAGTCACCGCCGACTCCAGCATGGCCCCTGCCGGGCCTCCGTCTGTCCCTGTGCGGAAGTAATACCAGCTGCCGCCGATCTCATGCCATCCCGTATACATGTGGCCCCGGAAACCATCGTAGCCGGTGTGCAGGTAATACCAGCTGTTATTCCAGAACAGCCATCCATCCTCCATCCAGCCGTCCTCGTCAAAGTAATACCAGTCTCCGCGTCCATTGTATGCCAGGTATTCCCACTCTCCATGAGGATACGTGCCATCGTCATAGCAGAACCACCAGCCGTTCAGACGCCAGGTTCCCTCCGCATCCCTGTATCCGCCTCCGGCAGCAATGGCTTCCTCTGTGTAACGCTCTGTATGGTCAAAGCCAATGGCGATCCCATGGGTATAAAAACCGTAAATACTTCCTCCGATCTTCAGATATTCATTGGACGGCAGCCTTCCATTATTTTCTGTAAATTCACGGCCCTCCAGGATCCAGCGTCCCGTCTTTCCGGTATCGCTGACTGCCCTTTGCCGGCTGCGGCCCGTATCCTCCTCATCGTCGTCATCCCCGCTCACAGACTCTGCGTAAAAGGTCAGCACAAAGGTCATGCCTCCCGGCTCCACCGTTCTTCCGATGGGATCTCTGTCCCACCGCCGGCTTCTGTATCCTCTGTCGGCTCTGACTGCGGGTACAGAATCGATGATGCTGCCCACCTCATACGTTTTCAGTATCTCGGTGCCCCCGTTCTCAGTAAACGTGCCATTCACCACACGGAAGACCACCTGGGCAGTTTCCTTTTCCGGATGCTCGGGAGTCTCAGATCCGGAAGGGTCAGTGGGATCGGCAGGATCTGTGGGTTCGGTGGGATCCGTCGGCTCAGCAGGGTCCGAGGGGTCCGCCGGCTCCTGGTCCTTTGTGTAATAAACGCATATGACCAGATCCTCTGTGATCGTTCCCGTCACACTGCCGTCGATCCTGCTCAAGGTATATCCAGAGATCTCCATCCCCGCATCCTGGGTCACATCGTACTCTGTACCAGAAGCAAAGCTTCGTACCGAATCTCCGGCGATCGGTCTTCCAGTGGATTCATCCAGGTACCGGATGGTCACGGTATTCTGCGGAACCCCCCATACTACGGCAAACAATCCAAACTCCGACGCAGGAAACTGGATCCCCTGATCGGTAGTCTCCAGATCCGGGATCGTTTCCATCCCAGTGGTGGCAATGGACATCCTTAGTCCCGGGTGTCCATTCATTCCGTATTCCCGGTTCAGCTCCGGAAACCGGAGCAGAGTAAATTCTGTATTTTTGTCTGTTCCCTCCGGGTATGGCAGATAGACCAGCTTTTCCGTATTGGAGGTCACCCACGCATTGGCGCTGTTCTGATCCACCAGATCCAGATAGCGGAATTCAAAATGATATTCCATTCCTGATACAGTCCCCAGATGCTCTTCGATCCGTTCCTCCAGCTGCTCCTCCCCGTCGGGGGCGCCTGTCACATAGGGGCGGTCCTCAAGAAGCACGATCCCGGACGTATCTGAAAGCTTCCGGTCCTGGTCGCCGTTGAGATAATAGGCCGCATCACGGGTGCCATTCTGCTTCTGCTCCACAGCCACCGCCTGATCCGGCAGCTCCGCCGGTTCTCCGGAAAGGAGCGGACTGGACAGCTCTTCCGCCGGACTGCTGGTATAGCGGATCACAAGAACGCCGTCCTTCAGCTTCACCTCATTTTTATTGATCCGTACCTTTCCATCCAGATCCGGATCCGCATACTGGAACACGGCCCTGTAAGCGCCCGGAGTTTCCGCTCCATCCATCGGGCTCCCATCGGCTTTCACATAATGAACGGTAAACAGAGCCTTTAGATCGCTCCATGCCTTTTCCTTTTCGTTTCCATACGTCTTATAGACGGTTTCTTTTCCATCCACGCTGATGGATGTGATCTTATTCAGTCCTCCGATGGAGAAATCCTCCGGTTCCGGCATGGCGTTTCCAGAATAGATCCCACATTGGTCCGGATACAATGTATACTGGTCATTATTGACAAACATCAGCGCATAGGACCGGTTCCCCTCTGCGCCCTCCATGGTGACGTCGAGGGTCTTCTGGTTCTCCACCGGGATCAGCTTCATATCCTCTGCCGTAAGATCTGCAGCGGGAAGCCCGTCGGCGTTCAAGGGAATATAGACTGCATACAGCCCGGAGGTATCTGCGCTGTACGGTCTGGATATCAGGAAATGATAATCTTCCGAAGATGGCCGGATCCAGAGACTCGTTGTCCCCGCCAGTTTCCAGGAGGGCTGGCATACTGCCAGCAGCTCCTTTATCTTATCGACTGCGTCTGACTTTGCCTTTCCCAGCCATACCTCCTGATAATCCTCATCCAGGGTCATCGTTCCGGCTGAAAGATAAATTTCCCGGTTTCCCGCCAGTGTTCCTGGTTTAATATGGATGAACTCGTTTTTGTCGTTGGAGCTTCCTCCTATTACTGAGATCTGCGCTCCGCTCCCATTTTCAAAAACCGTTCCGCCGTTGAGCTCCACAACAGATTCTCCTGCATTGGCATACGAGATCCCATAACTGCCGTTTCCGGAGATCTCTCCGCCGTTCATAATAAAGGCTGCTCCCTTTTTATCGGTTTTTCCTTTCACCTCAACCCCGGCTCCCGTATTGCCCGAGATTTTTCCTCCCTCCATAGTCAGCAGGGCGCCATTGTTCACTTTAATGCCCAGGCCCTTGTTATTGCTGATCTCTGCTCCCTCCAGCATCCGGGCCGATACTCTTCCTCCGCTCTGGTTGGCCAGATAGACGATCCCCTTGGGGGCCGTATTCCCAGTGATCTTTCCTTCAAATACGTATCTGGAGCCATTGTTTGTATACAAAAGTCCTCCGGCTCCCGTTGCCGTACAGCCTGTCACCTGGCCGGTGGGGCCCACTGTGATCTCCGCATACCAGCTGCGCATCAGAGAGCCCTTTGTGGTACAATTGGAGATAAGGCCGTTGAGCAGCATTTTATGGACATAATCCTTTCCCTGGTCATTGGCGCTGGCCACCATAATGTCCCGGCAGCCGGAGATCTCTGATCCCGATACGGCCTCAAAATCTCCGATGATTGTATCAATGACCGTATGCTCTGTACTCTCTCCTGCGATCCCCTTAATGCTGCCGCTCTGGGAAAGGACCGCTGTTCCTTCATTCCGTACATGGACAGCCGCGCCTGCTCCTCCCTGCCACATGTCCTTATCTGACCGTATATCAGAGATCGATCCGCCGATCTCCGCGCTGCCGCCGTCCAGGTAAACGGCGCGGCCGCGCATATGGCTGATCTCCGCTCCGGCCTCCATCCGGAAGCTGCCGCCCTGGATCCATACAGCTCCCGCTGCTCCGTAATCCCCCTTCTCCTTCGTCCTGTCAGCAACACCGTCTGTATCATCACAGATCTGGCTCCCATCCTCCATCACCAGGTCACCGCCGGAAAGCCGGACCGCTGACATTCCTCCAAAATTCCGAAGGGTGGCCCCGGAAGCCAGTATGATCTCTGCCGTTCCGTTATAGGTCGCCACAATGGCGTCCTGTACCAGACTTTCATTTCCTCCCTTTCCATCCGTGGAGGCCTGTTTAAAGTTCACACCCTCGGTCTTTCCACCATCGTCCAGAACGATATCCGTCAGTGTCAGGGACGCGGTCTGCGCCTCGCCCGGCCTTGTTCCTCCCACCTCGATCATAGCTGGATGATAACCGCCTCTGGCCAGGTCCTGCGCCTTTTCAAAGCCATCTCCCCGGAAAACCGTATGGCCCTGTCCGTCAATGGTCAGATCCTTATCCCAGAACCTGGCGCTTTTCGTCTCAGTAAGATCTGACATCAGACAGATAGTATCCCCATCCTCTGCCTGGTCCACTGCATAAGCCAGAGAAATATATGGATCCTCCTCAGTCCCTGCTCCCGAATCCCACCGGGCATTGCTGGAGGAAGCGGAAACATAGACCTCTCCGCCGCTGCTCCGTTTTTTCCCCATCGTTTCCGGCCGTCTGGATAAAAGCCCCGGGACTGTTGTTCCAGGAATTTTCTCCGCATCGGAAACGGTGGCTGCTTTCATGCTGTTTTCTGGCTGCTTTGTCTCCGCTGCTGCCCGGATCTGACCGGCCGGGAACACCGTCCCGCCTATGATGGCCAGAGAGAGCAGAAGCGCTCCTGCCTGTTTCATCGTTTGCCTGTTTCTCACACACTCTACCTTCTTTCTGAATAATTTCCAGTTCTCTCCAGAAGCTGGGCTCCCAATGGAAGGAACCTCTGCAAATAAAGCAGTTTATTGGAAGAAAAACACATCCATTCCAGGCAGATTGCAGTCAAGAAACAGCAAATCTGCAGTTTCTATCCTTTAAATGGTTGAAAACGTCAGAATTAAATGGTAAAATCAAGCTGAATGGAAAGAATTTTCTGCGCCCTTGCTTCCTATAAACTGCTTTATTGGAAGCAAGGCTTTTGTTATTTTTTTAACAAAAAATTTGCGTTTTCCTTCCTTTATTGCTATAATGTCGGCAACGATATGGGATAGTACACAAGGAGAAGGTATTATGAGTAAACGCAACCTGACGCTGCTGACGGATCTCTATGAACTGACCATGATGCAGGGTTATTTTTATGCCAAGGATGCCAATGAAACTGTGATCTTCGACGCTTTTTACCGCGACAATCCTGACGGCAACGGCTTTGCCATCGCCGCCGGTCTGGAGCAGGTCATCGAATACATCGAGGATCTCCATTTCGATCCCGAGGACATCGATTATCTGCGTTCCACTGGGATCTTTAAAGAGGATTTCCTGGAATATCTGGCTGATTTTAAATTTACCGGCGATATCTACGCCGTTCCCGAAGGAACCGTGGTCTTCCCCAGGGAGCCTCTGGTAAAGGTCATCGCCCCCATTATGCAGGCCCAACTGGTGGAAACAGCCCTTTTAAACATCATCAACCACCAGAGCCTCATCGCCACCAAGACCTCCCGCATCGTCCATGCGGCCGGAGGCGATGGAGTCATGGAATTTGGTCTCCGCAGGGCCCAGGGACCGGACGCAGGTATCTACGGAGCCAGGGCGGCCATGATCGCCGGCTGTATCGGCACCTCCAACGTGCTCTGCGGCCAGATGTTCGACGTACCAGTGAAGGGGACCCACGCCCACAGCTGGATCATGAGCTTTCCCGATGAGCTTACTGCTTTCCGTACCTATGCGAAGCTTTATCCGTCAGCCTGTATCCTCTTAGCGGATACGTATGATACCTTAAAATCCGGGATTCCCCATGCCATCCAGGTATTTAAGGAAATGCGGGAAGCCGGGATCCCCCTGACCTTCTACGGGATCCGCATGGACTCCGGCGACCTGGCCTACCTCTCCAAGGAGGCAAAAAAAATGCTGGATGCCGAGGGCTTCACCGATGCGGTGATCTCCGCCTCCAACGACCTGGACGAAGGACTGATCTCCAGCCTTAAGAACCAGGGAGCCGCCATCAATTCCTGGGGCGTCGGCACCAACCTGATCACTTCCAAGGACTGTCCGTCCTTCGGCGGTGTGTACAAGCTGGCAGCCATCAAGGATAAGGCCACCGGCAAGTTCATCCCCAAGATCAAGCTCTCTGAAAATGAGGAAAAGATCACCAATCCCGGCAATAAGACTATTTACAGGATCTACAGCCGGGACAGTCATAAGATCATCGCCGACCTGATCTGCCTGGTGGGCGAGACTTACGACGAAAACAACTCTCTTCTGCTGTTCGATCCTGTGGCAACCTGGAAAAAGACGCTGCTGGCTCCGGGAACCTACACTATGAAGGAGATCATGGTCCCCATATTCAAGGATGGGGTCTGCGTATACCATTCTCCCAAGGTCATGGAGATCCGGGAATACTGCAAAAAGGAGCTGGATACCCTGTGGGATGAGACAAAACGTCTGGTAAACCCCCATGAGGTCCATGTGGATCTTTCCAACGAGCTGTGGCATATGAAGACCAGGCTCCTGGAAGCTTACCACTTTGAGTAAAAAGATAAACTGAATGAAACCGAGGTGTTTTTATGAGTGCAACTGATATTGCAAAATCTGTGGATGTGGATCTGGATCTGGTCCAGGAACAGGCCGCTTCCGTGGCTGAAGAGCTGATCGCAGCTGCAAAAATGAAGGAGGGCCAGATCCTGGTGGTGGGCTGCTCCTCCAGCGAGATCGCAGCCCATGCCATTGGCTGCTATTCCAGCAAGGAGGTGGGAGAAGCCGTATTCAACGCCCTCTATAAGGCAACGAGAAAGCACGGCCTTTATCTGGCTGCCCAGTGCTGCGAGCACTTGAACCGCGCCATTATCATCGAAGAAGAGGCCGCATTGAAATACGGCCTGGAAATGGTCAATGTAAAGCCCCAGCTGAAGGCCGGCGGCTCCTTCTCCACCGCCGCCTGGAATGGCTTCGCTTCTCCCTGCGCCGTGGAGCGGATCCAGGCCCACGCAGGCATTGACATCGGCGACACCCTCATCGGCATGCACCTGCGCCCTGTGGCCGTTCCGGTGCGCACCGAAGTAAGATCCATCGGCTCCGCCCATGTGGTCTGCGCCAGGACACGGCTCAAATACATCGGCGGCGAGCGGGCCGCTTACCAGGCACAGAAATAATACAGCTGCTTAAAAAGTGGATGTATAATGCTGATTGTAGTGTTTTAATGGAAACTGCCCATTCTGTCTGCAGACAAGATGGGCAGTTTTATTTCTGCTTATTTCTCTATAACGGCCACCAATCTCCCTCCTTACGGATTCGCAAACATCGCCGTCAGGAGCGCCACATATTCCTCTCCGATCTCAGAAAAAGTTTTATCCTTTCGTTTCACATACCCAAAACAGAGCTCTGCACTGCGGTCCTCAAACGGAAGCTCCACCAGCCCCGTTTCTGACGGCTGGTACCGGGCATTATAAAGATATTTCAGGGGACCCACTGAAAATGCTTTTCCCTGACGTAAAATATCCTGTGCCAGAACATAATCCGGTACATCGATCAAGGTATGGCAGCTGATCAGCCTCTGGTAGGATTCCAGAGCACGCAGATAAACCTCCATCGGACGATACAGCACAAACGGATATGCTTTGCACATATGAAGCGTCACTGACCGGATCCGGCTCTGATCCTCTACCAGGCCTAAGATCCCAATATCATACTCATGTGAGGCTACATTTCATGGAATATTTTCAATACTCAGCACTAAGCAAAAAATCCGCCAGGTGTATGATTTTTACACCATTCACATTTCCTGATGCCAATTCGTCCAGCGTCACAACATATTTAGGATAGTGATCCCTGATTTCAAGGAGATTGGCGATTTCCCGATCAGATTCCTCCGGCAGCCTGCGGCATACCTGAACGTAGATGCGCTCATCGCGCTGCACTGCCACAAAGTCAATTTCTTTTGTTTCGTTTTTTCCGATATAGACCTCATAGCCTCGACGCCGCAGCTCAAAATACACGATGTTCTCCAGCATAGCCGCTATGGACTTTGGATTAAATCCCATGATGCAGTATTTTAGGGACGCATCTGCCAGATAGAATTTTTCCTGGGTTTTCAGTACAGATTTTCCCTGCAGATCATACCGCTGGCAGCGATAGATCACAAACGCCTTTTCCAGCCAGTTCAGATAGTTATAAACCGCCTCCACCGACAGAGAGCGCCCCTCGCTTTTGAGAAACTTCGCAATGGCATTGGCCGAAAAGGTCTTGCCCACGTTTTCCACGATATACTTTACAACACGATTAAATAAATCAAAGTTCGTGATGTTATGCCGTTTTGTAATATCGTTCGTAATAACAGAGTTATAGATACCCTCCACGATCTGATAGGCGGAGCGTTCATCAAAGCTGCTCAGCGCCACAATTGGGAAACCGCCCAATCGCAGATATTCATTTAACAATTCCTTTAGATGACGGGAATCTGATTTTTTGAATTCTAAATACTCAGAAAAAGACAACGTATAAACCGGAATGGAAATATACCGCCCCGTCAAGTAGGTGGATATTTCGCTGGACATCAGTTTGGAATTGGAGCCAGTCACATAAATATCAGTGTTGGCATTCTCCAACAGACTATTGACCGCTTTTTCCCAGCCTTCGATTTCCTGTACTTCATCCAGCAAAAGGTAGTAGCGCCCTTCATTGGTCATTTGCCTCTTTATACCGTTATACATATCTTTGTCGGTCATACCGTCATCAAAATCCTCCGACGTATATCGCATACTGATAATATGGTCTGCGGCAATCCCACTTTCCAGCAGATCATCCCGCAGCATATCTAAAATTGTGGATTTGCCACAGCGCCGGATTCCCGCTAATATCTTCACAAGCGGAACATCCCGATAGGTTTTCAGCGTATTCATATAGTCTGACCGGATAATCATATCACTCGCCTCCTCATTTCCTACTCATAGTATACAGAAAAAGTTCTTGGATATCAATAGTTTTTACGTTTAATACGTAAAAACTTATTATATTTCAAAACTTTTTCGTATTGGATGGTTTGAGTATGTAGAATTAAAAAGGCAAAGCAGAATTCTGAGATTCGATGATAGAAGGCGGATGTTATGAAGGAAAAGATTCTTATGGTCTTCTTTACAGTAGTATACTTTCTTATCTTCTGCTATTTTATTGATTTGGTTTTCAGAAATACCCTGAGCATATACAGTGACGTGTTGGGTAATTGCATTTATTATAAGCGTTGCACTGGTTGATCATACAGTGAAAAAACCAAAAGACCAGGAGCGCTTATAGAGCCAGCAGATTCCCACTTATCAAGCAGTACACAGTAAAATTAAATAAACCACCCCAAGGGACAGCCGGGAAAACCGACTGTCCTTTTTCTATGCCTACGGGCAGAAAGGAGCAGCCAGCCATGACAATCTGGATACTATTATTACTGCCGGATACTTGCCACAGGACAGGGCATATCAGAATGATTTCGACCGTCTTGTGGCAAAGCTCTAAAAAACTGACAAACCTTGACTGCAAAGAGGATCAAGATCGTCTTCCCCTCTATCTGTACCCCTCTCCCATGCTCTTCTTATCAAACACGTTCTGGTACACCAGATACTGGTATTCCTCCAGCACCCCCTCCTCATCCTCCATCCTGGAGTTCCACTGGCCGGAGGCGTCGAAGCAGCCGAAGGCGTTCATGGCCGGGTAGGCGGCCGCCGTCTCAAAAAGGAAGCTCTCATAGGCATTCAGGGGCACTCCCGCCGCCTCCAGCAGCAGGGGACGCAGAAAGCCCGGGGAGGTGACCACATCTGACATCTCCTGAATGTCAAAATTCGCCCAAAGGATAAAGCTGGCGTAATACCACCTCTGGGAGTCCAGCTCCCCGTCCCGTTCCTCCAGCTTCTGGTCCATGAACTCCGATACGCCTTCGTCCATGCTGGGCTGGTGGTCGCCGAACATCAGGATCACCGTGTCCTCCTCTGCCTCTGAGAAGTAATCGGTCAGCTCCTTAAAGGCCGCGTCAGATTCGCGGATCAGAGACAGATATTCTAACATCTGCGGTGTCTGGAGCTCTTTATCCACAGGCATCACCGTCACATCCACCGCCGGTTCGTCCTCCGAATATCCGCCGTGGTTCTGCATGGTCACATTGAACATGAAAAATGGACGGCCCGGCTCCCTTTCCTCATAAAGATGGATCACATTTTTAAAATCTGCCCGGTCGCTCACATAGGTGCGGAGATATTCCTCGTGGGGCAGGCTGTCCTCCTCTGAGTAGAACGCATCCAGTCCCAGAAGCGGATACACCGACGATCTGCGGTAGCTGATGGGCAGGTACGGATGGTACGCCGCCGCCTGGTAGCCCAGCTCCTTCAGCTTCCAGGCCAGGGACTGCTGGACACTTCCCATATACTGGACATAGGGACTGCTGCCAGGAGGCAGGAAATAAAGGCTGTTGCCTGTGAGGAATTCATACTCTGTGTTGGCCGTTCCTCCTCCGTAAACCGATGTAAGGACCTTTCCTCTGACCGCATTGTCCATAGAATGGATATTGGGAAACACGTCTGTGTCTGTCTCAAAGCCGTAAATGGCCGGAAGGTCCGCCAGGGTCTCATTCATAATGACGATCAGATTGGGGTAACGGTCTCCGGCTTCCCTAAGAAGTCCCTTCTCTGTTCCATCACTGTCCAAAGCCGTCTCCAGGATCTCCTCCGCCCGCTTTGCCGTATAGCCCTCCGGCGTCTTTACCCTTCCCATCTTTATAAAGGAAGCAAAGGAGAGCAGATATCCCTTTTCGCTGGTAATGATCTGGAGATTGGAAAAATTGTCAAAGGTGGGAAGCTTCACCGCAAAGACCGCAGCCGCCGCAGCCGCCAGGGCCACATTTCCCAGAAACCCTCTGAGCCTTCTTTCGCACCGGGCTGTGCCCAGGGCAGAAAACAGCGTAAGGACCGTCACCAGAAGGGCCAGGACCGCAGCCGCCGACACTCCATCCGGAGCCAGGGAATAATTCCCCAGCACATGGACAGCCGTCCCCGCATTGGCAATATCAAAGTATTCCAGGGGATTGTTCCTCAGCGCGCCGTAATAATGGTTGGCCACCGAAAGCACCCCAAAGAGCAGAGCCGCTCCCGAAAAGGCCAGGGCTGCGTTCCCCAGGACCAGTAAAAATACCGCCGGGACCAGGGCGCACAGGGCCAGGTTCAGGACCAGATAAAGCGGCGTCTGGAAGTCAAAGGTTGCCAGGTTGAGAAGCTCGGCCGCCGAAAACCATACGAAGGAAAAGGGGACCGCAAGTCCCAGTCCGTACCATATGTTTTTCCTCTTTCTTCCCGCTCCCAGATGCAGGGACATAATGGTAAAGACCTCCAGGCCCAGAACAAACATCCAGCACAAAAGATGTTGACGTCCCGCTCCGTCATTGTCCATGAGGGGTTTTCTGAGGGTCCACAGAATCCCGGCCTTTAAAATTGCCTGTAGCGCCGCAGCGGCCAGGATGGGGGGCCATTTTCTTGGAAAGCCCATGGCCGCCGGTCCGGATCTCCCAGAGGATCCCCTCCGTTCCTCCTGCCGGAGCATGAAAAGCCGCCTCCATCCCAGTACTTCCAGGACCGCCAGAAGCCCCAGAGCCCAGGCGGACAGATACAGCTTCTGAAAATCCAGGATCACTGCCAGGCGGTCGTTGACCACCGCGCCCTCAACCGTAAGCACTGCCCCCGGCTCCGTGGCCAGATCCAGGCGGATGGCACTGACTCCCCGGTACCCCTGGGCACGGCCGAACCGGGCCGAGAGCCTTCCGTCTGTGAGCGCCATCGTCCGGTAGCCCGCCGACGGGATCAGATAAAGCTGGGCCTCCGAGCCGGCTCCTCCTACACCAGATACCTTCACCGTAAGAAACCGGACGTTCACCGGCTCTCCAAAGGCGTAATAGATCCACGGATCACTGGAAAGAGACGTCAGCTCCCCCCGTTCTCCCAGTTCAAATTCTTTTAGGTTCCTTCCATTTTCCCCCAGAAGCGCTTCCCTGGAAATAGAAAACTGGGGGCAGGCCCGAAGCGTCAGACCTGTCCCCACCACATTCATCACCAGAAAAGCTGCCAGGATCAGCAGAAGGAACGGATTCCGCCCCCTACTGCTCACGGAAGGTTACCGTTCCCGTCTCTGCGTCCATGGCATCCACGATAGCCAGGGATTCCAGACGGTAGCCCAGGTTTCTTATGATCCGGCCGCCGCTCTGGAAGCCCTTTTCAATGGCGATCCCGATCCCCTCTGTAATGGCTCCAGCCTGGGCTACGATGGATAAAAGCCCCTGAAGCGCACAGCCGTTGGCCAGGAAGTCGTCGATCAGGAGCACATGCTCCCCTTCCTTTAAAAACTTTTTGGATACGATGACCTGGTTTTTGCATTTATGGGTAAAGGATTCCACCTCTGCCACATACATTTCTCCGTCCAGATTGATGCTCTGGGTCTTTTTGGCAAATACCACCGGCACATCGAAATATCTGGCGGCAATGCAGGCAATGCCGATCCCGGATGCCTCGATGGTCAGGATCTTGTCCACCTGTACGTCTGCAAAGCGGCGCTTGAACTCCTCTCCCATCTGCTCCAGGAGACGGATATCCATCTGATGGTTTAAAAAGCTGTCAACCTTTAATACATTTCCTTCTTTTACGATCCCGTCCTTCTGGATCCGTTCTTCCAAAAAATTCATGATTTTTCCTCCAGTGTATGCAGTTCTAAATACTTAGTCAACTATATCACAGACCCGTCCTCCTTGTAAAGACGGTTCCTATGGGATCTGGAACCCATGGTCCATGGGGCCGGAACCAGAGCCCAGATCCAGCATGGCCTCCAGCGCGCCGGACAGATACTCCTTGGCCCTCTCCACCGCCTGCTCCAGGCTGTATCCCCTGGCAAGCCCTGAGGCAATGGCGCTGGACAGCGTACAGCCGGTCCCATGGGTGTTGGGATTGTCGATCCGCCGCCCCATGAACCAGCAAAAGCCGCCGTCACGGTACAAAAGATCGTTGGCATCGTTTAACCGGTGACCGCCCTTACATAAAACAGCACAGCCGTACTCCCGGCTTATGATCTCCGCCGCCCGGACCATGTCCTCAGATGACCGGATGCAGATCCCAGAAAGCACCTCCGCCTCCGGGATATTGGGCGTCGCCACCGCAGCCATAGGCAGAAGGAGCTCCTTTAAGGCTCCCACAGCATCCTCGTCCAGGAGCCTGGAGCCGCTGGTGGAGATCATCACCGGATCCACCACGATGTTCTCCGCTTTATAATAGGAAAGCCGTTCTGCAATGACCCGGATCAGCTCCCCTGAGGATACCATCCCGATCTTTACGGCATCGGGACGGATATCCGAAAAGACGCTGTCGATCTGCATGGCTAAAAATTCCGGCGTCACAGGAAAGATCCCGGAGACCCCTGTGGTATTCTGGGCCGTCAGGGCCGTAATGGCGCTCATGCCGTAAACACCGTTGGCCAGCATGGTCTTTAAGTCTGCCTGGATCCCGGCCCCGCCGCTGGAATCGCTGCCCGCAATGGTCAGGACCGTCTTCCGGCGTCTGTGCCTTCCCAGATACATCTCCGCCGTCTCTTTAAGCCGTCTGGCGGCCGCTTCAATATCCGGCTGGCCGAAAATGGCGCTGACCACGGCCACTCCGTCGGCCCCGGTCCCTTTTAAAGGCTGGATCCGGTCCGCCCGGATCCCTCCGATGGCCACCACCGGGATATCCACCGCCCGGCATATGGCTTTTAAGGTCTCCACCGTTACCTGGGAGGTATCCGATTTGGTATCTGTGGGATACATGGCTCCCACGCCCAGATAATCGGCCCCTCCGGCCTCCGCCGCCTTTGCCTGCTCCACGGTCTTACAGGACACGCCGATGATCTTTCCCGGCCCCAGACGCCTTCTGGCCTCTTTTACGTCCATATCCTTCTGGCCCACATGGACCCCGTCGGCCCCGGAGGCCAGGGCGATCTCCACATCGTCGTTGATGACAAAGGGAACATGGAAGGAATCACACAGCTCCTTTATGGCCGCAGCCTCCTCTAAAAATAAGCGGCGGTCCAGATTTTTTTCCCGGAGCTGCACAAAGGTCACTCCTCCCTTTAATGCCTTTTCCACCTGGTCCTTCAGGCTTTCCCCCTTTAACCAGGCCCGGTCTGTCACCGCATATACAAGCATGTCCTCTGGTCTGCAGTTCATGTTTCTGCTCCTCCTTTTTTGATTTTCCAGTCCGTACCGCCCCGGGCGGCCCGGCATGGGCTTTTGTGATCTTGTCACGGAAGCCCCCGCCTCCTTCTGGTATGATACAGATATAAAGAACGAAAATAAACGATCAGCCACAAGGAGGTTTTTCTATGTCAGTTATGAATATCACAAGCGAAAACTTTGAACAGGAGATCATGGGAAGCGACCGTCCTGTCCTTCTGGATTTCTGGGCGTCCTGGTGCGGCCCCTGCCGGATGGTATCCCCCATTGTGGATGAGATCGCAGAGGACCATCCGGAGATCCGGGTGGGAAAAATCAACGTGGATGAACAACCGGAGCTGGCCGGACAGTTCGGCGTCATGAGCATTCCCTCCCTGTTTTACATGGAAAACGGAAAAGTCGTCCGTAAGACCATGGGCGCCATGCCAAAACAGGAGATCTTAAGATTCATTGGAAAATAAGCGGGAAAGTCCCTTCCGGTCCAGGATCTCCACAGCCCCCCTGGAAAGCCGTACCAGGCCCTCGGTCTGGAAATACTTTAACATCCGGGTGACCACCTCCCTGGCGGTACCCATATGGCTGGCGATCTTTTCATGGGTGATCTTAAGGGTATCCGTCTCCTCCAGGACGCTTTCCTCCAGAAGGAAGCCCGCCAGCCGTTTATCGAAGCTCTTCCACATCACCTGGTCCATGAGCCACATGACATCCGTAAACCGGGACGCCATGATCTGGCTGGTATAGTTGGCCACCACGGCCGACCGCTCCATCAGCCCCTTATAAAAATCCGGCGGGATGATCCAGAGCTCCGTGTCCTTCTCCGTAGAGATGAACACGTCAAACTGGAGACTGCTCATGATGCAGGAAGCCGAAAACAGGCAGATATCCCGCTCAAACAGCCGGTACAGAGTGATCTCCCTCCCCTCTTCGGAGATCATATGGGCCCGGAGCTGGCCGGAGGCGATCACCAGCAGGCCGGTGCATACGCCGTCTCCGCCATGGAGAAGCGTGCCTTTTGGAACCCTCCGCTTCACCGCCGCATAATCGAGCCTTTCCTGGTCTGCTTTGTCCAGCTGGTCATAAATGGGAAAATACTGGGATATTGTCATGGCCTTCCGCCTCCTGTTCTGCTATATGCTCCCATTATACTTCATCTTCGGGACACAGTACAGATGCTCTTCTTATTTTTTCAGACAGAAAAACAGGCCCGGCGCTTTTTACGCGTGGCCTGTTTTTCTGTTGCAGCATTGATTTGTTTCTGCCCCGGTCTCCCCTCCTCATGGGAAACGGCAGCATCCGGATCAAAAAGATTGGAGAAAAGATCCAGGATGGCTGATCCGCAGGCATCCACTCTGCGGAATGGGGCATCTCTCACACGGAGAACTGTATGGTATTACAAAAAGTTTGTATGGATTCCAAATTGTTTGGATGATTTCATTATACTGTCTCCCTTTCTGGTTGTCAAGGGGTTTTCTGTATGAATTTATGTACAAGCCTGGGTTCCCAGGCTTTCTTCCAGATGGTATACTGGCTGTGTAAACAGACCGTATACTATCGCGAATCTGGTTTCTGCGTTTACCGCGAAAATCCAGGCGCTTAATTCCCCCGGAGGGGGACGTGAAAGGAGAGGACCTTATGAAGAAAAAAACAAAATGTCTGGCTGCCGCAGCCATCCTGGCGGGAGGCCTTCTGGCCGCAGCCATCTATACCCGCCCCCGGACCATCGCCCAGCGGTATCCGTTCCTGGACCTGGACCAGTGTATCCAGATCCACGGATATTACAGTGAAGGAATACAGGCAGAGGACACCCGCTTCCTCATAACACCGGAGGACCCGCACTTTAAAGAAGCGCTCCGGCTGTTTGGCTCCCCTGCCTTCCGGACAAAACTGGGGAATCTCCTCCCCCGCGGAACAAAAACCCACCGATACAGCGAAGGTGATTTCCAGTGGATCGTCCTGTTCCGGTTTGAATCTGTTCTTTTTCCCTCCAAAGATACGGGAACGGGAGATCTTCTCCATGTGAATAATTTCTATGGAGACCTGACCCTTTACTCCGACGGGGAAACGGTGCAGTGCGGCTTCTCCGGCCAGGAACCGTGGACCCGGGATGTCATGGACATCATCACCCTGTATCCTGTATCGGAGCAGCCTCCGGCGTCCTCCGGAATTTGACAAATGGCCTCTGCGGAATTATAATAGATATGATGTCCGCATTGGACAGGCAAATCTGAACCAGCACCGAAAGGGGAACATTGTGGAGATAGGAAACTACCTGGACTTTGACTTTTTGATCCGTTTTCTGGAGGGGCTCCAGAAATTTCTTGGTGAGGACAGCGAGATCCTCATCCATGACTACCGGAAGGGCTACGACCATACCATCGTGTACGCGCTGAACGCAGACTTAAGCGGCCGTCACGTGGGCGGTTCTCCCAAGGGTGGTATGATCACCCAGTTCGGAAAGAGCATTGAGCCCTTAAAGGACAGTATCCAGACCTTTTCCAACGGGCCCAAGGATCGTTTTTTTAAATCCTTTACGACACTGATCCCCGATGAAAACGGGAAGATCATCGGCTCTGTCTGCGTCAACCTGGATGTGTCCCAGCTTCTGATCGCACAGAACGCCTTACAGGCCTTCATCCAGCACCCGGCTACGGATATCCACACGCCCCCGGCCACCGATATGGACGCCCTGGCGACGAAAAACGTGGACGATATCCTCCAGTATTATATGAACCAGGCCGAAGCCCTGGTGGGCAAGCCCATGTCCCTGATGAATAAAGAAGAAAAAATAAAAGCCCTGGACTACCTGGACCAGAAGGGCGTATTCAAGATCTCAAAGACCAGCGTTCTCCTCTGCGAGACGCTTCAGATCTCCAAGTACACTCTGTATAACTATCTGGAAGAGGCCAGGTCCGGCCGGAGCGATGAGGAGGCGTAGGATACGCCTCCTTTTTCTGTCCTGGAGCCAGAAACGCTGTCTGTCAGGTCCTCTGCCCCGGCTCATTCCTCTTTATGGCTTCACCTTCCCGTAAATGCACAGGTTATATATGTTCCCATTTTTATCCACCGCCTGCTTTAAAAGCCCCTCCAGCTCAAAGCCGTTCTTTTCCAGGACCCGCCTGGATGCCTTATTTGGCTCATAGACCCGTCCGGTGATCCGGAGGATATCCAGGAGCCTCCATGCCTCTTTGCATATGAGCCCTGCTGCCTCTGTCATGATCCCCCGGGACCAGACGCCCCGGTCCAGCATATAGCCGATCTCCGCGCCGCAGCGGTAAACGTCCGTTCCCTGCTCCACCGAGATATTTCCAACGACCTTTCCATCCAGACAGACAGCCCGGAATACCCCATCCTTCCCGTCACGGTCCAGGGTCATTCCAATCCACCATTCTGCGTCCTTTTCTGTATATGGGAACGGCAGGCTGTTCCTTACATAAGACCGGTCCACACCATTGCAGAGCCTTGCCAGATCCTCCTTATCCTCCATGGTCCAGGGCCTTAAGCTGACACTTCCATTTCTTTCCATTGCTCTTCCTCCCTCTCCGCTGTCCGGCGGTAATTTTGTACCAGTATACCTATCCATTCCAAAATTGTCAATATATTTTTATATTCATCTTTTACATACAGAAAACTCTCCCGCAGCCCATGGCTGTCTGGGAGAGTTTCCTGTTGGGGTATTTGGGGGTATATAAGGTATGTATCCAATATTGGGTAATTGTCGTCTGTTACAGCATGGCCTCCAGCTTTTCCCGGATGGCCAGGATGAAATCCCTGCTGTTTAACACGGTGGGGTTGGGAAGGGTGGTCATAAGGGCCAGGTCCTTCGTCATCTTTCCGCCTTCGATGGTATCGATGGTGGCCTTTTCCAGCTTGTCCGCAAAGGCTGCCAGCTCCTGGTTTCCATCCAGCTCGCCGCGCTTTCTCAGCGCTCCGGACCAGGCGAAGATGGTGGCCACCGAATTGGTGGAGGTCTCCTCTCCCTTTAAGTGCTTATAGTAGTGGCGCTGTACGGTTCCATGGGCCGCCTCATACTCATAATATCCGTTGGGGGATACCAGAACCGAGGTCATCATGGCCAGGGAGCCGAAGGCGGAGGAGACCATGTCGCTCATCACATCGCCGTCGTAATTCTTGCAGGCCCAGATAAATCCGCCCTCTGCCTTCATGACCCGGGCAACGGCGTCGTCAATAAGGGTATAGAAGTATTCAATGCCTGCGGCCTGGAATCTCTCTTTATAGGACGCTTCGTAGATCTCTGCAAAAATATCCTTGAACCGGTGGTCGTATTTCTTGGAAACCGTATCCTTTGTGGCAAACCACAGATCCTGCTTCGTCTCCAGTGCATACTCAAAGCAGCTCTTTGCAAAGTTTTCAATGGAATCATCCAGGTTGTACTGGCCCTGGACCACGCCCGGACCCTCAAAGGCATGGACGGAAAGAGTCTCCTCCGGAGAGCCGTCCGCCGGCGTATACACCAGCTTCACCTCACCTGCGCCGGGGATCCTGAGCTCCGCGTTTTTATATACGTCGCCGTAGGCGTGTCTTGCCAGGGTGATGGGCTTTTTCCAGTTCTTCACACAGGGCTCGATGCCTTTGACCACAATGGGGCTGCGGAACACAGTGCCGTCTAAGATGGCGCGGATGGTGCCGTTGGGGCTCTTCCACATCTCCTTCAGGCCGTATTCCTTTACCCGGGCCGCGTTGGCGGTGATGGTAGCACATTTTACTGCCACGCCGTACTTCTTTGTGGCCTCTGCCGCATCCACGGTCACCTGGTCGTTGGTCTTGTCCCGGTATTCCAGGCCCAGGTCATAATATTCTGTGTTTAAGTCGATAAAGGGCGTAAGGAGCTCATCCTTGATGTACTGCCAGAGGATCCTGGTCATCTCGTCTCCATCCATCTCCACCAGGGGAGTCTTCATCTGAATCTTTTCCATTTCCATATTCCTCCTAAATTAAAGAACCATGGCTACGATCACGTTATAGACTGCGCAGCTTACAACGCTGATGGGTACGGCCACAAATAACAGGCGGTTGAACAATGCGTTTCTCTCCTCCTCGTTTCCGCAGGAGCCCAGGATCAGGCTGCCGCCGGAAGAGAACGGGCTGATGGCGCTGGACTGTGCGCCCAGGACCGTGCAGGCAAAGAGCACAGCCGGGTTCAGTCCCGTGGACACGGCCAGGGCCGGGATCAGCGGGAACAGGGCCGGGGCCACCACACCTGTGGTGGAGCTGAAGAAGCTCATGAACGCTGCCACCAGGCTGAAGGCGATGGGGACCAGAGCCACCGGTACGTTGGAGCCGATCCATGCAGACAGGGCGTCGATGGTGCCTGCCTTAACGGCCACTGCGATCAGCATGCCTGCTCCGGCGATCATGATGATGGTGTTCCACGGTACGCGGGCGATGACCTCCTTCTGGGGGGCCAGGTTCATTAAAAGGGCGATCACGGTGAAGCAGATTGCCACCAGGCCCACGTCGATCTTACTGCTGATGGCTGCGATCACGCCATTGCCCGGCATTACCAGCTTTAATAAGGGGAATACCAGCACCACTGCCATCATAAGAAGCATCAGGTTCAGAGTCATTTTCTGTTTTTTATCAAAGGGCTCCGGCTTTTTAAAGGTGATCCCCTTTCCTATGTTCCGGTTGGCCTTGAAGCCATAGCGGAAGATGGCGATGAGGATCAGGGAGAACACGATGGCAAAGCCGAAGATCTTAAATTCCTCGCTGAAGGAGTCGGGAGCCGTAAGGGCCGGTTCCGCCTCATAAGCAGTCTCCATCAGACCGCGGAATACAACGCCCAGGGCCGCTGTGGGGAAGTTTCCGCCTGCCAGGGCGCCGCAGTTGATGGCCACGGCTCCGGTGAGCTTATCCATTTTGGCCTCGTCACAGATCACTAAGGTGATGGGGGCCAGGAAAGCCAGTACGGTAAAGTATGCCGCTCCCATGACAGAGAGGATCACTGCCACGAAGAAAAGGGCAAAGGGAAGGAGTCCCGGAAAGCTCCTGCATGCATAAAGCAGGGCAGAGGACATTTTTTCAAGGGTTCCGTTGATGGCTGCAAAATTGTAAAACAGGGATACGGACAGAATGACGAACATGGTGCTGGTGGGCCAGCAGGCGATCAGCTCCTTCGTCTTCATGCCCAGTGCAAAGCATCCGATGAGGTATGCGAATGCGATGCAGAAAAATCCCGTATTGATCTTTGTCTTGTAACCCAGCACGACGGCCAGGGCTATGGATGCCACAAGAACAACGCTGATCATATCATTTTCCTCCTTAAATGCGGTATCTTAATCCTCCAGTCCCAGCAGACGGGACGGGATGGTCCTTGTCATATGGTATACGTGCTCCTCCGGGATCCCGTGATCCACCAGATACTGCATGTATTCCTCCATGGCCAGCTCCCAGTGGGGATTTTCCGTCTGGCCGCCGTCGGTGTCCACCATCACGTTCTGGTAGCCCACCTCTTTGATGATCTCCACGTTGGACGGAAGGTTGCTCTTATACTTTCCGCCGCCCATGTTCTGGGCGTAGCAGCGCTCCAGGATCACGTCATAGTCCTTTACGATCCGCACCTGGTCCTCCACGCTCATGTCCACGATCCACCACTCGGGATGGGTGACCACAATGTTCTTAACGCCTGCGTTCCTGGCCGCCTCCACTACGATGAAGGCCTCCTCCGGAGACACATGGGCCGTCCCCAGCACTGCATTATGATCCCGGATAAGACCGAACACGTCGTTCAGCTCCGGAACCACCTTTCCGTCTCTCACCACGTCCACGCAGCCCGCCGGATCCAGATTGTTTTTCACCATATGGTTCCTGGCCGACTGGGTCGGAAGCCACACGACCTTCGCTCCCAGCTTTAAGGCCACGTCCACAGCCTTGGGGTTGATGCCGCCCACCACCTTATTTAAGGTAATGCTGCCGAACATGGTAAAATTGTTGGTCTTTCCATGGACGATCTCGTTGTGGCGGTTGCACAGGTAGGCCCGGTCCATGGTGGTTCCCTGGTGGGTCTTTAACACAATGGCCCGCGCACCCACGCGGATCCCGGCTTCCATCATCTCGAAATCGTCATACGCCCGGAGCCGCAGATCCGGATTCGTGTGCACATGCATGTCGATGACGCCTTTCATTGACACTTTACTCATTTTCTTTTCCCCTTCCAATCTTTTCATTTGTGCAATTCGTTCATCCATCCGTTCATATGGAATTGCTTTCTGTCAATATTTATCTTATACTATTCCCATAATTAGAGAAATATAAAATATCAAATAGTTTATATCGGAAAAACCGATGGCAGAGCTGCCGTGAAAGGAGTCCTATGAATCTGAAAGAGCTGAATTATATCGTGACCATTGCCGACGAGGGCAGCATTTCCCGGGCGGCGGAAAAGCTATATATGGCCCAGTCCAGCCTGAGCCAGTTCCTCCAGCTCTACGAGGCAGAGCTGGGAGCGCCTTTATTTATGCGGACCTCACGGGGCGTCCGTCCTACGGCCTCCGGCTCGGTATTTTTAAACCATGCCCGCCAGATCCTCCTCCAGTACCACCGGGCCCAAAGCGAGCTGTGGGATATCGAAGAGCTTTCCGGCGGCCGTATCGAGCTGGGGATCAGCACCTTCCGGGGCACTTATCTGCTGCCGCCTGTACTCAAGCGGTTCCGTGACCGGTATCCCCGGATCCATGTGGAGATCACAGAAAAAGACAGTATGTATCTGGAGGAAATGATCCTGGAGGGCTTTCTGGACATGGCGCTCCTGGCCCTTCCCAGCCCCCGCCTCCATAAGCAGCTGGATTTTCTCACCCGGGATGAGATCTATCTGGTCACTGTTTCGGAGCACCCTGTCATGGAATTCGTTCACCGGGAGGAAGACGGGACACGCTGGGTCGATCTGAAGGACATCGCCCGGTTCGAGTGTATCCTGGGACCGCCAAGGACCATCCTGGGCTCCATGATCCGGAAGGCCTTCGAGGATCTGCGCCTGGAGCCCTTGGCCCAGAATACCAATATCACCGCCCCCTTCGCTGCCGCCATGGCCCGGGAGGGGATCGCCCTTTCCTTTACGTATCATTCCTGTATGGTGAAGGCCCCAGGCGTGGAATATCTGTCCGTGGGCCGGAAAGGGCTCTTTCTGGATCTCTCCCTGGCCTATCCCGCCGGCGAATACCGCTCCAAGGCCACCATGGCCCTGGCAAAGATGTTCCATGAGATTTATCAGGAGGCGTCCATCCGGCCATAGGCCAGGGAATATGTCCGGCTCTGCGGCCCGCGTTCCGGCCGGCCGCCCCGGGACAGGCTTCTTGGGACGGGTTTCCCGGAAGCCGCGGCCCTTCATCCGGCCTTTGGGCCCGGTCTTTCAGTCTATATGCGTTCCCTGGAGCCCCGCCCCTGCGGCGGGATCTCCCGGGATCGCAGACCAGTCTTTACACCACTTCTATTATCTTTTCATCCGGAGGTTTTAAATTATGGATAAAATAAACGATGAATTAAAAAAGCTGGAGCTTGAGATCGCAGATGTAAAACGCCGCCTCCAGGCTCTCCCGGACGGCAGCCTTGTCTGTTCCCGTAATGGAAATTACTGGAAATGGTACTGGAACTGCGGAGACGGGCTTTCCTATCTTCCCAAAAGCGCCCGTCCTATGGCCGAAAAACTGGCTGTCAGAAAATATCTTTCCCTTCTGTTAAGATCCCTCCAGGCCAGACGTGCCTTTCTTGACTCTTATCTTGCCCGGAAAAGCCAGGCCGCTGAACAGGCTGTACAGGCTTATCTGGAGAATCCCGCTTACCAGCCGCTTCTCGCTCCCTATTTTACCCCTTTGTCCCCGGAGCTGGCCCAGTGGGCAGCGACCCCCTATGACCAGAATCCCCTGTTTCCGGAGCAGCGGATCCATAAATGTGCCTCCGGCCACCTGGTCCGGTCCAAATCTGAGGCGATCATCGACATGGTTCTGTATACTAACCAGGTCCCCTTCCGGTACGAATGCGCCCTCACTTTGGGAAAGACTGTGATCTACCCGGATTTTACCATCCGCGACCCCTCCAGCGGAAAAACGTATTACTGGGAGCATTTCGGCATGATGGATCAGCCGTCCTACGCTGCCCGCACCTTTTCAAAGCTCCAGCTGTACACTTCCTTTCAGATCATCCCCTCGATCCAGCTTATCACCACCTATGAAACCCAGGAGCATCCCCTGAACACAGAAACGGCCGAGGCTCTGGTGCGGCAGTATTTCCTATAAGAGCACGCGCGGACAGCGAGATCCGGCCATTCTGGCTGGTTTTCACATTCTCCCATCCTTCACATTCCCCCTACCCGTATCATCAAAAATATTGGGCGAAAATGCACGTTTTTTTCCACAGTGCCCAGAGATTACTGGGGAAACCTGAAATTTCACTGGATTTCCACTGGATTTTTCCAACGGATTGGGCGTATACTGCGTTTTTCTTCGTGTATGCCCAAAAAACACTGGAATTTTGGGCATAGCAGAAAAAAGTCCCTTCTATGCCCAACAGCGAGGCCTGAAGTGGCCCCTGGATCGCCCCATAACGCAAAAAAGCCCCGTCCAAAGGACGGGGCGGGCAGCTCCTATTTTCTTCCTCCATCGATCATTTTCAGAATGAAATCCACGGTACCATCGATCCCGTAGCTGGCGGTGTTGATGCAGAGGTCATAGTTATTGGCATGGCCCCACTTTCTTCCCGTATAGAAATTATAATACCGGGAATGCCTCCGGTCCAGGCGGTGGAGGAGCCTTCTGGCCTTCCGTTCATCCAGTCCGCTGTTGACCTCCACAGCCCGGCGGACCCTCTGCTCAAAGGGGGCTGTGATATAGATACTGATATGGGGGATCTTATTATTGGTCATGATGGCATCGCCGCAGCGGCCCATGATGATGAAGTCCTCCTTCTTCGCCATATCGCAAAGCAGATCGCTCTGGTTAAAGAATACCGCATCCCGCTTGGACAGGCCGTGATAACGGCTGAACTCCCGGAACCTCTGCCTCAGAGTCAGCTTCTTCGCCGGCGCAAAGGCACTGGCCGGGCTCTGGCTGATCTCATCCTTCACCTCGCTGGCATATCCCGCTGTATCATGGAAGGAATCTTTTTCTGCGTCCAGCCGTTTTAAGACCGCTTCAAAGATCTCGGCGTCATAATAGCTGATCTTCAATTTATCGGAAAGCCGGAAGCCCACCTCATTTCCGCCGCTGCCATAGGTCCAGCTGATGCAGACGATCAGGTGGTCCCGGTCGGAGAACCGTTCCTTCAGATTAAAGGCATTCAGCTCCGCCAGATCCGGATCCAGCACGTCTCCATGGGCAAAGCTGGTGGGAAGGCTCATGACCTCCTTTAAGATCCTGTCATACTCGGACATACAGAGCTTCCGCTCCTCCTTATCCTCCAGGGTCCTGGCCATATTGGCGATCAATGCCAGCTCGCTCCGCACCACGTGGCCCTGGGGCCGGGTCATCAGAAGCTCTGTCAGCTCATTGACGCACAGTTCCCTGTCCCGGTTGAACACGCGTCCCAGGGAGGAGCCCAGATGGATATAGACTTCCGCATCCAGGTCATAAATATGCTCTGCCAGTTCCTTGATCTCTTCTCGGTTCATTGACATGATTCCTCCCCCTTCCTATAAAAAGAATAACAGCGTATCCAGGATAAACACCGGCGTCAGGATCCCGAAGGACCAGATCAGATAGCCGAAAAAGGACGGCATCCGGATACCATTTTCGTCCGCAATGGATTTGACCATAAAGTTGGGCGCATTTCCAATATATGTGTTGGCTCCCATGAACACGGCTCCGGCAGAGATCGCCTCCAGCATTTTGATGGGAACAGAGCCCAAAGCCGTCATCATGCCGCCGGTAAAGCCCAGAGATCCGGCTGTCGTTAAGAACACCAGATAGGTGGGCGTATTATCCAAGAAGCTGGACAGAAGCCCTGTGGCCCAGAACATCTGGAAAGGATCCGTGATCCCTAACTTCGGCCCGCTGGCCTTTAACAGCATCAGGGCCGGCTGCATGGTGATGAAGATCCCCACAAACAGCACCGCCACCTCTTTAATGGCGCTCCAGGTAAAATGGTTCTCCCGGCGGATGGACGCGTCTGTGGTCTTAAAGGATAAAAAGGCCGCCAGCAGGATAATGGCGATCTCGATGACTGCCGGATAGCTTAAGACCACCTCCCCCAGGATGTGGATCCCCAGCACCTTCCCCTCCGCATCCTGAAACATCGGAAGGCTTGGAAGGGTCCCGCTTAAGATCACAGCGGCCACGATCATCACGATAAAGATCATGTTATGGGCCCCGCGGATCTTGATCTCCGTACCGGGCTTGCTGATATCCGGCTTTAAGCCCTTTGCAATATCGGTCCGGTAGGCCCTCCGGTCGATCCAGTAAAAAATAAACAGCAGCAATGCCATATTAAACAGCAGGACCGGCGTTAAATGGAGGCTCCAGAAAAACGGCACACCCCGCATGAAGCCCATCAGAAGCGGCGGATCCCCAATGGGAGTCAGACATCCGCCCATATTGGACACCAGGAAAATAAAAAATACAATGATATGCCTCCGGTGCTTCCGCCATGCATTCATCTTAATGATCGGACGGATCATCAGCATACTGGCGCCTGTGGTGCCGATCCAGCTGGAAAGGATGGTTCCCAGAGCTAAAAGTCCCACATTGATCCTGGGTGAGCCTGCCAGATCACCGGACATGGTGATATTTCCGGACACACAGAACAGGCCAAACAGCAGGACGATAAACGTCAGATAATCATTGATCATACACTCCAGCACCGTCTCCGATGCATGGGATACACCGTACATCAGCGCGAAGGGCACCACAAAAAGCAGGGACCAGAAGGCCACAGCATGGGGCTGGTGCTCCTCCCACCAGTGGGGCTTTATAAGAGGCAGTACGGCAATACATAAAAGCAGGCCTGCAAACGGGATGCAGAGCCATAACGGGATCATCTCACTCACTTTGGACCACCTTTCCCTTTCGTTTTTTCTCCTCAAACAGCCACTCATTATAGCAACATTCCCAGTGAATTACAACCACGAACCCGCTAAAGAAACGCAAAAATATCGCAAAAAAACCAGCATTTCCGACAAATGCATCAACTACCGTTGCATTTTTTCCCTTTTTTTACTATCATAGTATGGCACGTTATCATGAAACAGTAATAAAGGGGGAATAAGAAAATGAAACGTGAAAGTTTTGGCTCCCGGCTTGGCTTTATCCTGGTCAGCGCCGGCTGTGCCATCGGCATCGGAAACGTATGGCGTTTCCCGTATGTGGCCGGAGAAAATGGAGGCAGTGTATTTGTGCTGTTCTACCTCCTGTTCCTGTTGTGTATGGGAGTTCCCGTACTGACCATGGAGCTGGCCGTGGGCCGCGCCAGCAGAAAGAGCGCCGTAAACGGCTATAAGGCCCTGGAAAAGCCCGGAAGTAAATGGCACATCCACGGCTGGTTCTGTATGCTGGGATGCTACCTGTTGATGATGTATTATACCACAGTCTCCGGCTGGATGATCAGCTACTTTTTTAAGTTCCTCACCGGAACCTTTCACGGACTGGACACGAAAGCCGTTTCCGGCGTGTTCGGCTCCCTTCTGGCCGATCCCATGGAGATGGGCCTCTGGATGGCTGTTACCGTCATCGCGGGCTTTCTGATCTGCAGCCTGGGTCTCAGAAACGGCCTGGAGCGGATCACCAAATGGATGATGGGCTGCCTCTTCGTCCTGATCCTGGTGCTGGCCGTCCATAGCATGCTGCTGCCCGGGGCAAAGGAGGGCCTGGCCTTCTACCTGCTCCCAGATTTTGAACGGGCTGCCCAGGTGGGCCTCCCCAACGTCATCACCGCAGCCATGAACCAGTCCTTCTTTACCCTGAGTCTGGGAATCGGGGCCATGGAGATCTTTGGAAGCTACATGGAAGAAAAACGGACTCTGGCCAGTGAATCCGTCAGCATCTGTATCCTGGACACCTTTGTAGCCCTGTCCGCAGGACTCATCATCTTCCCGGCCTGCTTCTCCTTCGGCGTACAGCCGGATTCCGGTCCGCAGCTGATCTTCGTCACCCTGCCCAACGTGTTTGCCAATATGGCCGGCGGACGGGTATGGGGAGCCCTGTTCTTCCTGTTCATGACCTTCGCCAGCTTCTCTACGGTCATTGCCGTATTTGAGAACCTGCTGGCCAGCTGCATCGACAATTTCGGCTGGGACCGGAAAAAAGCAGTCCTCATCAACTGTGTCCTCATTCTGGTATTAAGCCTGCCATGCGTACTGGGCTATAATGTCTGGAGCGATCTCCGCCTCATCGGTGGACGGGATGTTCTGGATACCGAGGACTTCCTGGTGAGCAATCTGCTGCTGCCTCTTGGCTCCCTGGTATATCTGCTGTTCTGCGTCACAAAATGGGGCTGGGATTTTGACAATTACCTGTCTGAAGCCAACAAAGGCGAGGGCATGAAAATGCCGGGAGGAAAGCTGGTTAAAAATTACTTCCGCTTTGTCCTCCCGGTACTGATCCTGGTGATCCTGATCCAGGGATTATTTTAAATACGTATCCAGCCAGCTCACGATCTCATTTAAGCGGCGCACCCTCTTTTTCGGCTTTCCAAGCCTGGAAACGCTGTGGTGCTCGCCGTGGATCATGAGCAGTCTTGCCGGAACCCCATGATATTTCAGTGCGGAAAACATCTGGACTCCCTCTGCTACCCAGCAGCGGTAGTCCTCATCGCACTGGATGATCAGGGACGGCGTCTTTACCCTGTCTGCATACTTTAAGGGCGAAAGCTCCCACATCTTATCATAATTTTCCCATACGTCCCCGCCCAGCTGGGTGGTATTGAACGCATATCCGATGTCAGTGGTGTTGGTCTTGGTGATCCAGTTGGCAATGCAGCACTGGGGCACAGCCGCCTTGAACCGGTCCGTATGGCCGATGATCCAGTTGGTCATAAAGCCGCCGTAGCTGATCCCCATGACGCCCAGACGGTCTCCGTCCAGGGCCGGATACTGCCTTAAGACCTCGTCTGTGAAGGCCATGAGCTGCTCATAGTCGATGGAGCCCTGCTTTGCCACGATATCCGCGAACGCATTGCCCCGGCCGTCGCTGCCTGTGGGATTCATAAAGAATACAAAATACCCCCGGGACGCGTAGACCTGGAATTCATGGCTGTATGTGGCCCCGTAGATGGCCTTGGGACCGCCATGGATGGTCAGGATGCCCGGATACGTTTTCTCCGTATCAGACGGGTCGAAGCCCACAGGCGGGATCACGAAGCCATCCAGCTCCAGTCCCTCATGGGTAAAGGTAAAATGGCGGATGGGGCTGACTTCCTTTTCCTTTAAGCAGCGGGCCGTAAAGTCCGTAAAGCACGTCTCCTTCCCGTTCTCCAGGCTGTAAACCTCCGAAAGCCCCTGGTCCCTCATGCCTGTAAACAGGATCCGGCCGCCGCAGATATCGAAGGACTCCACGGTACCAGCGCGGTCCGTCACAGCCGTTACGTTTCCATCCATGTCAAAGCATTGCAGCATCACGTCAGTCCCTACGGTGCTGTTTACATAGATCCTCCCATCCCGGCACATGCCCTCCTTCACGCTGTAATCGTAGCGGGCCAGCAGTCTGGGAGCCCCGTCCTCCAGCACATACAGATCCGGATTTTCATTGTAGCCGAACCGCTTCATATCAGAGCCTAAGAATTCCACCCGGCCATTCCGTCTGCACGCGTAGCTGATGGAAAACATCCCCTGGTCCAGATGGCGGATCACGGTGTCCGTCTCCTCCACATACTCATAAAGACCGTTCTGCGGAAGCTTTTTCCCGGTGTAGATATTGCAGGTAAAAAATACGGTCCCATTCTCAGCCCAGAAGGCCTCCACCTGGCCATATTCCGGCGACAGGACTCTGGCCTCTCCGGTCTTAAGATCATACCGGTACAGCCGGTCCCGGACCTTATTGACGATCCCCACACCGTTGCTCCAGAAGGGGATCTCGTCGAAGACCTCATAATCCTCTTCCTTTTCATAATAATGTTCATGGACCAGGCAGTACAGGATCCCGTTCTGGCACCGGATCTTTCTGGTGCCCTTGGGAAGGGTCCCGCAAAGCTCGGCCTCGCCTCCGGCAACGGAAATCCTGTAAAGCAGAGCTTCTCCCTTCCTGTCTTTTTCCCTGTTTCCCACAAAGAAAAGCTGCTCCCCGTCCTCCCAGGCAAAGCTCTTCTCCTTTTTTCCACTGGTCAGCTTCCGGACGGTCCCATTTTCCACATCCACCACCTGAAGCCAGGAATGGTAGCAGTTTTCCTCCCCATCCGGCTTCGTCACCACAAAGGCCCCGAAGCGGCCATCTGGAGACAGCTGGAGCCCGGACGGCGCCTCCTGGTCAATAAAATCCTGGATCTCTGTTCTCATGCTGATTCCTCCCATACATATGGTATAAAAAAGCAGGCCTCCGCAGCGTTTCCGCCGGAAAGCCTGCATTTTTTACTGGTTTGCAGTTTTTATTTTTCGTAGTACAGATTTTCGTAATGGTTTGCAGACGACGGATGGAGCACAAAGCCCTTTAAGTCTGCCCGGATACCCGTACAGGTGGTTCCATAGAACAGGCATGCCCACGGAGCGTCGTCGTTGATCTTCTGCTGGATCTCCTTATAAAGCTCCATACGCTTGGCGTTGTCGGACTCCTTCTGGGCCTGCTCGATCAGCGTATCCACCTCCGGATTGCTGTAAAACGCACGGTTTCCGGTGGCTCCGAAGTTCTTTGTATGGAACAGCGGGAAAATGCTGGCATCCGGATCCATGGTGGCGTTGGACCAGCTGCTGATGAACATATCGTGCTCGCCCTTATTGATGGCGTCTAAGAATGCGCCCCACTCATAAAGCTGGATATCCACCTCGATGCCGATCTCCAGAAGCTGGGCCTGGATGATCTGGGCCTCACGGTTTCTCACATCGCCGGATGCAAACAGGGTGGTCTTAAAGCCGTCCGGATAACCTGCCTCTGCCATCAGGGCCTTGGCCTTCTCCAGATCCTGGGAATAGCCGGTGATCTCCTCGCTGTAACCCGGGATATTGACGTTCATGACGCTGTTGGCCACCTGGCCTCTGCCCTCCAGGACCACGTCGATGATCTCCTGCTGGTTTAAAGCGTAGTTGATGGCCTGGCGTACCTTGGGATCGTTGAAGGGCTCCTTCTCACAGTTCATGGCCAGATACTCCACAGAAACAGAGGTCTTTTCCAGAGCCATGAGTTCCTTATTGGCCTTTACATTCTGCACGTCTGTGGCGTCCACGGAAATGGACATGTCGATCTCGCCGGTCTCCAGGGCGATGGTCCTGGCTCCGCCCTCGGGCATGATCCTTAATGTCAGGCTGGTGGTCTTTCCAGGTCCCTTGAAGTAATCGTCGAACCGCTTTAAGCTGTAATGGTCATTGGGCACCCACTCCACAAACTGCATGGGGCCTGTGCCGATGGGATTCTCCCAGAATGCGTCGCCCTGGGCGGTCACAGCGGCCTCGGGCACGATGCTGGTACCCGTATGGCTCAGCGCAGCCAGTAACGGCGCGTAAGGCTCTGCCAGATGAAGGGTCAGATTGTGATCATCCTCCACAGTGATACTGTCGATCTGCTCCACATACTGCTTGACACGGGGCATTTCCTTGGCCCGCTCCAGACTGAATTTCACATCGCTGGCCGTACAGTCGGTGCCATCGTGGAACTTGACGCCCTCATGGATCTTGAATTTCCATTCCGTATCGGAAACCTGCTCCCAGCTCTCGGCCAGATCGCCTACGATCTCAGAATTTTCATCGATCTCAATGAGACGGCTGTAAATGTGGCGGTGGGCAATGGAGGATGTGGTGTCGTTGGTACCCATGGGATCCAGGGTCTTGATATCCGACTTTCCAGCGATCACGATATCACTTTTTCCAACCTCTCCGGAGCCTTCCCCTGTTCCTGTGGGCGCTGCGGCGGCTGCATCCCCTGCGTCTGCGGATGCGGCTGCCTGGGTGCTCCCGTCTTCCCCGGAGTTTCCGCAGGCACTCAGCGCCAGTACGGCAGCTGCTGCCAGTGCGGCCATTGCCTTCCATCTGTTCTTCTTCATTTTTGTAGAACCTCCCTTTTTTGTTATACCCATCGGAGCTGCCGGAAATGGCCGTGCCCAGATTCCCTTGGGATCACGCTTCCCGACAGCTCCGGAGTTTTCCCCTTTTAATTCAGATATTTATCGAACCAGTCCATCATCTCCTGCATCCTGCGGATCCTGTGGGTGGGCTTTCCGGATCTGGACAGTTCATGGTTTTCCCCATGGAACAGGCACAGTCTTGCATCTACCCCGAAATACTTAAGGGCAGAGAACATCTGGATGGCGTCTCCCATCCAGCAGCGGTAGTCCTCGTCCGACTGGATGAACAGGGTGGGCGTCTTTGCCATGTTGGCATATTTCAGCGGAGAATGGGACCACATCTTCTCCGGATTTCCCCACGGATCGGCCTTGATCTGATCCATGTTGAAGTAGTATCCGATATCTGTGGTCATGCACTTGGAGATCCAGTTGGAGATGCTTCTCTGGGAAGCAGCCGCCGCGAATCTCGTGGTGTTTCCGATCACCCAGTTGGTCATAAATCCGCCGTAGCTTCCGCCCATAACTCCCAGGCGCTTCTCATCGATCTGCGGATACCGCTTTAATACCTCGTCGGTCACAGCCATACAGTGCTCAAAGTCGATGCTGCCGTGTCTTCCGGACAGGTCTGCGAAATCATTGCCGCGTCCGTCGCTGCCTAAGGGGTTCGTATAGAATACGAAGTAGCCGGCATTGGCAAATACCTGGTTCTCATGGAAGAAGGTGGGAGCAAAGGTGGCTCTGGGGCCGCCGTGGATGGTCAGGATGCCCGGATACGTCTTATTGGGATCATAATCCAGCGGCTTGATCACATAGCCATCCAGCTCCAGTCCCTTGTATGTAAAGGTAAACTCCTCCACCGGAAGGACGGAACGCTCTGCCATGATCTCGTCGTTGAAGGAGGTCAGCTTTTCCTCCTCTTTTCCGTCAAAGCAGTAGCACTCGGTCAGTCCCATTTCTCTCATGCCGGTGAAGTATACCTTATCCCCGCACAGGCTTAAGGTATGGAGGCTTCCCTGACGGTCAATAAGTGTCTCCAGATTGCCGTTGGCATCAAATCTTCTGAGAGCCGTGTTCTTTCTTAATGTAGTCAGGAAATAAATGTATTTGTCATCGTGTACAATGGCCGGGCCGTCGGCAAATTTGCAGTCGCAGCAGATGCTGTTGTGGATACTGTCATCGTAATCGGAAAGCAGCTCCACCTTGCCGTTCTCCACTGTATACAGCTTGTCGTTTTCATTGAAGCCGTACTCCTTCATATAAGAAGCGAAGAAGGTCACCTTGCCGTTTAAGATGCAGGCATAGTCGATGCTCATATCTCCCTGCTCCACCAGAGTCTCCACCTTGTCCTCGGAGATGGTATACATCTTAAGGCCCTCGTATACATCCTTCTTATCTGTATAATGGCTGGAAATGAAAAGGACCTTGTTTCCTTCCTCAGTCCAGAAGCCCTCCACATTGTCATACTCCGGGCTTACGATCTTTGCATCGCCGGTCTCCATATCATACACAGCCAGACGGGTCCTCTTCTTATTTACGATCCCCTGTCCGTTGGCCCAGAACGGAAGCTCATCAAAGACCTCATAATCCTTTTCGTCCTTCCATGCCTTCAGGGCCTCTTCCTTCTCTTCCCCTTCCATATGGGCAAAATCCGGTTTGTTGTAGTCATACTTTACTCCCAGGACCAGCTTCGTCCCGGCCAGCTGCATTTTTGTCACCTTATACGGAACCGCAAAGGCAAACTGGGCCTCTCCGCCGTAAATACTGATCTTATAAAAGCAGGTCCAGTCCTCTCCGTCCTTTACCTTTTTCGCATACTCCTTCTCTCTGTCAGAGGTGAAAAGAAGCGTTTCATTATCCAGCCAGATAAAAGTGCGTTCCTTTTTCCCACTGGTGAGCTTTCTCGTTTTTTTGCTCTCTGTGTCATGGATCCAGAGGCAGGAATCGTATGTATTATCCTTTTCGTTGGCATTTACTACCGCAATGGCAGCATGCTTTCCGTCGGGAGAAGCGGTGATCCCTGTGGGGTAATTGTAGAACGTAAAGTCATTGATTCCGATCTTTTTCATGTTCTGGTCTCCTTCTTTAAATGATTTTACTGTTTCCGGTTCAACGCAATAAAGCAGCCTGGCATAAAAACAGCCATCTGGCCGTTTCTGCCTGTGTGGACAGGAAACAAGCCCTCTGCATTATACCATGCCGAGGGCTTCCTTTCACTATTTTTCCGTCAGATGGCATGCAACAAAGTGATCTTTCTCGATCTCCACCAGCTTGGGCTCCTCGGTCCGGCAACGGTCTGTGGCATACGGACAGCGGACAGCAAACCGGCAGCCCGGCTTCGGGTTGATGGGGGAGGAGATCTCACCCTTTAACATAACTCTCTGTCTCTTCTTCCTGAGACTGGGCACCGGGATCGCAGACAGCAGGGCCTTGGTATATGGATGGACCGGATTATCGAATAAGGTCACAGACGGAGCCTTCTCGATCAGCTGCCCCAGGTACATAACAGCGATATCATTGGCAAAATGGTTTACGACCGAAAGGTCATGGGTAATAAAGATATAGGTCAGTCCCATCTGCTCCTGAAGATCCTGCATCAGATTCAGGATCTGGGCCTGGATGGAAACGTCCAGGGCAGACACAGGCTCGTCACAGATGATCAGCTTGGGCTCCATGGCCAGGGCGCGGGCGATGCCGATACGCTGACGGCGGCCGCCATCCAGCTCATGAGGGTAGGTGTTGATCAGACGGTCTGCCAGTCCAACGACCTCCATCAGCTCATGAACGCGCTCTGCCCTCTTTTTGGCATCCGGGATCAGCTTCTGGAGCTTTAAGGGCTCTCCGATGATCTCACTGACAGTTTTACGGGGATCCAGGGACGCATAGGGGTCCTGGAAGATCAGCTGCATCTCCCGCCTTAAAAGGCGCATCTGCTCTTTGTTTTTCTTTGTTATATCCTCGCCGTTGAAGATCACCTCGCCGGCGGTGGGCTCGATCAGACGGAGGATCGCACGGCCAGTGGTGGATTTTCCACAGCCGGACTCTCCTACGATTCCCAGGGTCTTTCCGCGTTCCAGTGTGAAGCTGACGTCGTCAACCGCATGAAGGGTTCCCTTGGGAGTATTAAAATATTTCTTTAAGTGTTTTACTTCCAGGATCGTGTCGGACATCACTGCACACTCCTTTCAATCTTAAATCCAGGCTCGTCGTATCTGGAGCAGCGTACATAGTGGGTATCGCTGACCCATTTCATCTCCGGACGGGCTTTTGTACATGCCTCTGTGCAGTATTTGCAGCGGGGGGCAAAGCAGCAGCCCTTGGGAAGATCTGTGGGGTCTGGCATCAGACCCGGGATCGGCTGGAGACGGTGGCGTCTCTCTTCGATGTTGGGAAGGGAGCCGAACAGTCCCTCTGTATACGGATGGAGCGTGCGTTCAAATACGTCCTCCAGGGTTCCGTGCTCAACGATCTGACCGGCATATACTACGGATACCTCATCGCATACCTCTGCGATGATCCCCAGGTCGTGGGTGATCATGATCATGGCGGAGCCGAACTTCTCTCTCAGCTCCTTCATGGTCTCCAGTACCTGGGCCTGGATGGTCACATCCAGAGCCGTGGTAGGCTCGTCGGCGATCAGAAGCTTCGGGTTGCAGGCCAGGGCCATGGCGATGACCACACGCTGCTTCATTCCGCCGGAGAACTGGTGGGGGTACTCGCCGTAACGCTCTTTGGGGATCCCTACCACCTCTAACATCTGGCCAGCCTTGTCGGCGGCCTCTTTTTCACTGATATTTTCATGGAGCCCGATTACCTCGGCGATCTGCTCGCCGACTGTAAGCACCGGGTTTAAGGATGTCATGGGATCCTGGAAGATCATAGATACCAGGTTTCCGCGGATGGACTCCAGATCCTTCTGGGGAAGATTTAAAATATCCTTTCCATCCAGAGTGATGGAGCCGTTTTTGATGACTCCCGGCGGGTCCGGAACCAGGCGCAGGATGGAAAGGGCCGTGGTGGTCTTTCCGGAGCCTGTCTCTCCTACCAGTCCCAGGGTCTTGCCGTATTCCAGCTGGATATCCAGACCGTTTACGGCCTCAACGGTTCCGTCGTCGGTTTCATAATGGATCACAAGATCCTTAATATCAAGAATCAGGTCTTTTTTATTTTCTGCCACTGTTCCTGTCCTCCCTTATTTCTTTAACTTCGGATCCAGTGCATCACGCAGTCCGTCGCCTAAAAGGTTCAGGGACAGGATCGTGATGATGATCGCGATACCCGGGAAAATCGTCAGATGCGGCGCATTTCTCAGATATGCGCGGCCGCCGGAAAGCATTGCGCCCCACTCCGGCGTGGGCGCCTTTACGCCCAGTCCCAGGAAGCTTAATCCGGAAGTGGAAAGGATCGCGGACGCTACCTTTAAGGATACCTGTACGATGATGGGTGCCATACAGTTGGGGATAATATGTGAGAGGATGATCTCAAAGTTATTGGCCCCGATACATTTTGCCGCCTCCACGAACTCCTGGTCCTTTACGGTAAGGACGGAGGCACGGACGATCCGCGCGTAGCCGGGAAGGGACGATATTGCGATGGCCAGCATCAGGTTGATGATACTGGGTCCCAGAGCGGATACAATGGTAATGGAAAGCAGAAGGCTGGGTACTGCCAGCAGGATATCCATAAAACGCATGATCACGTTGTCGATGGTGCCGCCGTAGAAACCGGCCGCTGCGCCAAGGCTTCCGCCCAGGACCAGGGAAATGGACACTGCCACAACGCCTACGCTTAAGGATACTCTGGAGCCGTGTACCAGACGGGCCAGGATATCACGTCCGAATTCGTCGGTTCCCAGCCAGTGCTCTGCGCTGGGGCCCTGGAGACGGATCTGGGTATTCTGCTTGATAACAACTGTATCATAGTCAAACAGCACGTCTGCAAAAATCGAGATCAGGACCAGGAAGACCACTACTGTAAGTCCGATCATGGCCATTCTGTTCTTTTTTAAACGCCGCCACGTCTCTTTAAACTGACCACGCTTCTTGGTGGCCGTGCCAGCCTGTGCGGCGCTGTTGTTCGTCGTTGCCATACGCTGCCTCCTTATTTCTTCTTATACTGTGCTTTGATCCTCGGATCGATATACGCATAGAGCAGGTCCACGATCAGGTTGATAACGCTGAACGTGATCGTCAGCATGACGATACATCCAAGAACCATGGGGGCGTCCTTACTCTTAATGGAGTCTACCACCAGACGGCCAACTCCCGGCCATGCGAATACCGTCTCTGTCAGCGTTGCACCGCCTAAAAGAGAACCAAACTGAAGGCCGATAACGGTAACAACGGGGATCAGGGCATTCTTTAAGGCATGCTTCCGGATCACAGTCTTTTCCGGAACACCTTTTGCCCTGGCTGTACGGATATAGTCCTGACGGATAACCTCCAGCATGGAGGAACGGGTCATACGGCAGATAAGGGCCGCATCGCCGGTTCCCAGGGTAATGGCAGGCATGATATAACTCTTCCATCCGCTCATACCGCCCGAGGGAAGGATCCCCAGATTCAGCGAGAACACGATGATGAGCATTAAGCCCAGCCAGAAGTTCGGCGTCGCCACACCTAAAAGGGCTGCGACCATTCCCACGTTATCCACAGCGCTGTACTGCCTGGTGGCGCTGATGATACCGATGGGAAGAGCGATGGCTACGGCCACCAGGATAGACCAGAAGGCCAGCTTCGCTGTATTGGGGAAAGAAGACATGATGGTCGTAAATACGGGACGCTTTGTGGAATAGGATACGCCCATGTCGCCATGGAGAAGGTTCCACATATATTTTCCGTACTGGACGATCACGGGCTTATCAAGGCCCAGGTCTTTTCTGACTGCTTCGATGGTCTGGGCATCTGCGCCCTCTCCTGCGATGATCGCAGCGGTATCGCCTGGTGACAGGCTTAAAATGAAGTAAACCATAAAGGTAACACCTATGAGAACCGGGATAAGCATTACCAGACGTTTCAGTATGTACCTGCTCATTTATACCTTCCATTCCGCCGCTAAACGGCTTTTTTCTGATAATTATGTCTTTTTTAATGGGGGCAGGTCCAGGACCCGCTCCCCATCTCAGTTTTTATTCAATTTTTGAAAAAGCGATTACTTTGCGTAATGGCAGTTGCCCAGATAGTGGCTTGCGCCCTTGTGGAGCTTGAAGCCCTGTAAGTCTGCGCGGACGCCTACGTTGTCGTTCTTATAGTAGAATGGGCACCACGGAGACAGATCGTGAAGGTAGATCTGAAGCTCTTTATAGTATTCCATACGCTTTTCGTTATCATTCTCCTGGGCCGCTTTCATAATCAGTTCATCCACAGTAGCATCCGTCATGAACGCACGGTTTCCGGTGGCTCCATGATTGGAAGAATGGAATAACTGGTACGTACTTCCGTCAGCATCGAACGTGCCGTTGGACCATCCAAGGATGAACATTTCGTGCTCGCCTGCATTTAATGCATCCAGGAATGCGCCCCATTCCATTGTGGAGATATCTACAGTGATGCCGATCTCAGCCAGCTGCGCCTGTACCATCTGTGCGGAACGGGTACGAACGTCTCCGTTTACCCAGAGCTGGCAGGAGAAGCCGTCGGGATATCCAGCCTCAGCCATAAGCTCTTTTGCCTTTTCCGGATCGTAGGGATAAGCCTCTACCTCGTCGGTCCAGCCAGGGATCGTATTATTGATATAGCTGTTGGCAACGGTTCCGCGGCCTTCTACGATGGTATCCACTAATGCCTGCTTGTCGATTGCGTAGTTGATGGCCTGACGGACTTTCTGATCCTTAAAGTGCTCTTTTGTCACATTCATGCCCAGATACTCGATGGAAGAGGACGGCTGGGATAAAAGCTTCACATCGGAATTTGCCTCGATGTTGGAGCAGTCAGTAGGGTCCACGTTCCATACCAGATCAACCTCACCAGTCTCCAGGGCAATGGCGCGGGCGCTGCCCTCGGGGATCACACGGCAGGTAATGGATGTGGTAATTGGCTCCTCCCCCCAGTAATTGGCGTTCTTCTCCAGTGTATAATGATCGTTGGGAACCCATTCCTTTACAGTGAATGGACCGGAACCAACCGCATTATCTGCATCGCCGTAGGCCTCGCCGGCTGCTGTCACGGCCGCTTCCTGCACGATACTTAAGTTGGAGTTTGCAACGATGGATTTGAACGGAGCATAAGGTTCTGTTAATTTGATCGTTACCTGGTGCTCGTTGTCCACAACTACTTCTTTCACCTTGGAAGTATTGCTCTTTGTCTTCGGCATATTCTTTGCACGGTCAAAGGTAAATTTAACGTCGTTGGCTGTCACCGGAGTCCCATCGGACCATACGGCATCTTCTCTCAGCTTGAACACAAAGTCTGTATCATTCACCAGCTCATAGCTCTCTGCCAGGTCCGGAACCAGCTCTCCCTCGTCGCTGATATCAAGCAGCGTGCTGTATACGTGCTTGATGATCACGGATGTGGTAGTGTCCTGCTGGCCTGCCGGGTCCAGGGTCACGATATCTGCGCCCATGGCAAAAGTAATATCGGTCTTTCCAACCTCGCCGGAACCGGAAGCTGCCGCATCTCCGCCAGCTGCTGCGGAGCCGGTGTCTCCTCCGGCTGCTGCGGTCGTTTCATTTCCGCCGCCACCGCCGCATGCCGTAAGGACCATCGTGGCTGCAAGAGCTGCTGCCGCTGCTCTGACTGCATTTCTTTTTCTCATAAATGTAATCCTCCTTTTTATAGTAATACCGTTTTCTTATGGCATTAATCATATCAGTATTGCACAATTTTGTCAATATTTTTATACATATATTGTATTCTTTTGCATGTTTTTCACAATCTCGCGCCTCCTGTATAGTGCATTTACTATACTAAAATGATACTTTTTCAACAAGTATTGTGTCTTTTGTATATCGCCTCCCCAGGATTTTGGCCATCCTGGCTATACACCGTTTTCCGGTCTGTCCTCTCTCCTGCGGCAGACTCCCTCTTCCTCCCCAGGTCGGTCCCAAACAGAGATGCTTCATGCCGCAGGACACGCTTTCTTGCAGCACGAAAACAGCGGGGCCCATCCGGGGCTCCCGCTGTCTGCCGCATCCATATTCTTTTTACTTACAGGTCCGATCCAGGCGTCCAGGCACCCGGCCCTAGTATCCTCCAGGCACGGTCCCCTTTAGCACTCGATCATGATACTGATGATCTCTTCATTGGTCTTTTTCATTCCGTCCTTGGCGAGACGGCCCACGTTCTGGATGGTGTTCTCCACACCCTTCTTTACGATGCCGTCGCCGCCATAGAACTGCTGGCCTTTGACGTACATATTATAGCCTAAGATGGCCGCGTCCACAGACTCTGCGATCTTGGCTGCGCAGGAGGCCTTGGCTCCGTCACAGACCATGCCGGAAATAACGGCCAGCGCATTGACCACCGTGTGAATCACGGCATCAAAGTCTCCGCCGTTTAAGTAAGCAATACCGGCTCCCGCACCCGCGCCTGCACTGACCGCGCCGCAGAAGGCAGAAAGACGGCCGATGGGCGTTTTCTGGTGAATCGTGGTCAGGTTGGAAAGAGCTAGGGCCCGGTACATCTTTTCCTCACCTGCATTCAGCTCTTTCGCATAGACGATCACCGGAACAGAGGCTGTGATCCCCTGGTTTCCGCTGCCGGAATTGATGATCACCGGCAGCTCGCAGCCGTTCATTCTGGCATCAGACCCGGCCGCTGCCCAGGCTCTGGCCCTGGTACGGATGTCATCACCGTTCATGGCTAAAAGCACAGATCCGATGTTTGCGCCGTAATTGCCCTTTAAGCCCTCTTCTGCAATGGCCATGTTGCAGCGGATCTGGGGATCCAGCACATGCTTTAAGTCCTCCACATCCACAGTATTGATGAAGTCCCAGATATCTTCCATATTTAATAAGGAACGGTCCGTGAGGCCCTCGTTTGTCTCGCCCTCCACCGGCACCTCCTTTAAGATCTCACCGTTCTTCTCGATCAGTACGATGTTGGTATGGAAGTTGACGATCCGGACTCTGGACCATGTTTCCCCTTTATATAAGGTAACGACGATCTCAAATGTAAAGCCATTGTCCACATGTTCCACGGAAATAGGCGTTTTTTCCAGGAACTCCTTCATTTCCGCGATTGCTTCCTTCTCTACGCTGGCGATCACCTCCAGCTCCTTGTCCGGATCCCCGGCCACGATACCAGCCGCAGCCGCAGCCGGAATGCCCTTTAAATGATTTGTGTTGGGCACGATCACCGATTTCACGTTCTTGATGATGCTTCCGCTGGCTCCGATCACCACCTTATCCGGCAGTTCTCCCAGCACCTTTCTGGCCACAGCAGCCGCATATGCCAGAGCGATGGGCTCTGTACAGCCCATGGCCGGTCTTAACTCCTCCTCCAGGATCTTAATGTAGGCATTGTACTTTACATTGGTCTTTTCCATGGTCATTCCTGTCCTTTCTTCTTATGGATCCGCTCTCCCCCGGCGGCAGAAACAAACGGACCCGAACTCCTTCTGGCCCCAGTCTTATAAATCAGCATATCATAAGAAATGATAAAAGTAAAATTTAATGTTTTAAATATATTATTAAAATATTTTTATCGTTTACTTGCATTCCCCTTCTCCATCCTGTATGATAGCCCCAGGAACAAAAAACAAAGATCTGCAAAGGATAACGCCATGGAATTACGCGAGATCGCCGCCTTCCTCCAGGTGGCACAGCTAAAGAGCTTTTCAAAGGCCGCCCGGGCCCTGGGCTATTCCCAGGCGGCGGTCACCATCCAGATCAAGCAGTTAGAACAGGAGCTGGGGATCCATCTGTTTGACCGCATCGGAAAACAGACCATCCTGACCCATCAGGGCATGGTCTTCTATGACCATGCCGCCGCCGTCATGCGGGAGATCTCCTGCGCCAGGGCCGCAGTGACCGAAAGCCAGGAGCTGACCGGGGCCCTGACCATCGGGACCATCGAATCCATCTGCGCCTCCATCTTCCCGGATCTTATGGAGGCCTTCCATAAGGCCCACCCAAAGGTAAAGGTCAGCATGGTCCTGGACTCCCCGGACGTGCTTCTGGACCGGATGAACCACAACGCCATCGACTTCGTGTACCTTCTGGATCAGAAGATCTACGACCACCGCTGGGTCAAGGTCCTGGAGGAGCCGGAGGACATTGTCTTCGTGGCCTCGTCTGCCCATCCCCTGGCTGGCCGGAAAGCCCTGGAGCTTAAGGAGCTCCTTCCGGAGCCCTTTCTCTTAACTGAAAAGGACGCCAGCTACCGGTTTGTTCTGGACCGGTATCTGACGTCCATGGATCTGCGGATCGAGCCGTTTTTAGAAATTGGAAACACGGAATTTATCATCCGCCTGTTGAAAAACAATGCCGGGATCTCCTTTCTTCCGGAGTTTTCCATTAAAAACGAAATATCGGCAGGACATCTGGCCGTCCTGCCGGTAAAGGATTTTCATATGCATATCTGGCGTCAGATCCTCTATCACAAGGATAAATGGGTCACCAGGGAGATGGACGCCTTCATCCGCCTGGCCCAGGAAGCACCCTAAGCCTTTTTTTCTGCCCTCAGGCTCCGGCCCCCGGCCCACACCAGGGCCAGGGTGATCACAAGGAGAAGGCCGCTGACTCCGATGGTCAGATCGTAGCTTCCGGTGAGATCATAAAATTTTCCAAACCAGGTATTAAAGGGAGACACCAGAAGAGTCCCGAACATGGTCACATAGGAATAGGCCGTCCCATAATCCTCGCCTTTCCAGAACAGCTTACAGAACAGCGGAGCCATTACGGAGGACAGGGGAGGCGTGATCCCGTAAAGGAGGGCTCCCGCCATGACGCTGGCCGGAAGTCCCAGGAGCAGAAGGACATGGCCGATCTCTGACACCAGGATCGAAAGCTCAAAGGTACGGACCGCCCCGAACACGTCGCTGGCCTTTCCAAGAAACAGCTTGCTGGACATGTTCCCAAGGAGCGCCATGGTGGTCATCATGGCCGCTGCAGTCATGGGAAGGCCCGCATCCAGGCCGCAGGAGGTCAGGAACATGTTCAGATAAGAGCCGGCCAGGGCTCCCGCATAGGCCAGAAGCGCCAGGTAAAAGACCGGCTGCTTTGCCAGGGATGCCAGGGAAAGTCCCTTTTCCGGACCAGCCGCTGCGGCTGACGGACCATTCTTTCTGACATCCGGCCTTTCTCCGGAAGCAGCCGCTGTTTCCGGAAGCTCCTCCGCCCCATAGGGGAGCATCCCCTTATCCGACGGCCGGTTCCTTAAGACAAACAGGGAGACCGGAAGGATCAGGACGATGCTGGCCGCCCCGATGATCCCGTAGCTGGCCCGCCAGCCCAGGGCCGGGATCATAAAGCCCAGGGCGCTGCTCCCCATCATGCCCATGAGGCCGGAAAATGCGGCGGAGATCCCCACAGCCATTCCTGCCTTTTTGTGGAACCAGTTATTTAAAAGGATGGGGGCCGCGATCATGCACAAAAATGAGGACGCGATCCCCTGGATCATACCGGCCGCATACCACTGCCACAGCTCTGTGAAGGTCCCCATGGCCATATTGGAGACGCCGAACACCACTGCCGCCGCGCTGATGACCGCACGCACGTCCAGCTTCTGGAAGCTCTTCGCCACAAATGGAAGGACCAGAGCAGAGCTTATGGAATAAAGCATCCGGTAAAACGTAAATTTCCCCATCTCAAATCCCAGATCCTGGCACACCGGAGAATAAAACACCCCGGAGCAGTTATTGATCAGTCCCAGGCTGGCTCCCTGCATGATACAGCAGCCAGCCAGGATGAACCAGGCATAATGGATCTTTTTTCTTCCCTTTTCCATGTCCGTAAGACTCCCCTATCTCTTTCTGTTAAAAAGCAGCTTCCCGGCACACTGATCCGGATCCGACCGCCACATACACGTTTTGCAGTACAGGCATTTCCCCGGGTCCCGTCCCGCCTTCACATCGCTGGCCCAGTTATAATTCACTAAAACGCCGCGGCCGATGTTGACCATATCCGCCCCGGTCTGACTGAGAACGGCCTCTGCCGTCTCCCCGTCCTGGATTCCGTACACAGCAAAAACAGGAACCGACACCGCGGCCCTGATCCGTTCTGCCCCGTAAATGGCCTCTGCAAAGGGATAGCCCTGCGGCTTCTCACGCACAGCTTCCTTATCAAAGCCATAGGACACGTTTATAAAGTCGATGCCCATGGCCTCCAGCTTTTTAGCATGGGCCACACCGTCGGAAATTTCCGGCTCAAAGGCCCCCAGACGGATCCCCACCACAAATTCCGGCGGCGTCACCTTCCGGATCCCGTCGATGATATTTTTTACGATCTGCATATCTTCCGCATTATACAGATCTGTCCTCCGGTTCACCCGGCGGTTAAAAAACTGGCACAGCAGGTAATTGTGGCAGCCATGGAGCTCCACGCCGTCGTAACCGGCCTCATATGCCCTTCTGGCTGCTTCTATGAAATCCCCTTCGATCTTCTGGATCTCCTCCACAGAAAGCTCCCGCCCATGGCGCTCCCTTCCCTTAAAGACCAGGGAATAATCACTGGGACATACGGGATCCTCTGTTTCAGACACCACCCCGGCGTGGTGGATCTGTAAAAGCAACGGGACGTCCTCTCCGTGGACTGCCTCCACGATCCGCTTAAGCCCCAGCACATGGGCATCGCTCCAGATCCCCAGCTGGTCCCGGCTTAAACGGCCATTTTCGCTGACACAGGTGGCCTCCTGGATGATGAGCCCAGGTCCTCCCTTTGCCATGGCCCGGTAATGCTCCACGTTCTTATCCACCACCATGCCGCTTTCATCACTCCATCCGAAGCAGACCATGGGCGGCACGCAGATCCGGTTCTGGATCTCCAGATTTTTCAGCTTCCATGCAGTAAATAATCGTTCCATTTTCCCCTTCCTTTCCATATATTCATATCGGTCATAACTTAAAATTATATTATATCACATTTTTCGCATTTTTCATAGATTTTTTTCATCTTTTTTCCATAAAAAACTTGAAGTCTGCGGAAGAACTCATTATAATGGAAAAAAATAATTACCGGCCGCAAAAAAGCCCCGGAGGCTCCATTTCCGGCAAAAGCGGCAGAACGGAGGAAAAATCTATGGCAGCAAAAAACATCGACTGGGCCAATCTCGGATTCGGCTATATGAAAACCGATTACAGATACGTTTCCAATTATAAAAACGGCTCCTGGGACCAGGGAGCCCTGACCACCGACGACCAGATCCTCTTGAATGAGTGCGCCTGCGTATTCCAGTACGCCCAGACCTGCTTTGAGGGCTTAAAAGCCTACACCACCGAGGACGGCCATATCGTCACCTTCCGCCCCGACTTAAACGGCGAGCGGATGGAAAACTCTGCAAAGAGACTGGAAATGCCCGTATTCCCCAAGGAACGCTTCGTGGAGGCCGTTACAAAGGTCGTAGAGGCCAACGCCGATTATGTGCCGCCCTTCGGCTCCGGTGCAACCCTCTATATCCGTCCCTATATGTTCGGATCGGATCCCGTCATCGGCGTAAAGCCTGCCAGCGAATACCAGTTCCGCACCTTCTGTACGCCGGTGGGCCCCTACTTTAAGGGCGGTGCAAAGCCCATCACCATCCGCGTCTGCGACTTTGACCGGGCAGCCCCCCACGGCACTGGCCATGTAAAGGCCGGTCTGAACTATGCCATGAGCCTCCACGCCATCGTGGACGCCCACCAGCAGGGCTATGATGAAAATATGTATCTGGACGCTGCCACAAGAACAAATGTGGAGGAGACCGGAGGAGCCAACTTCATCTTCGTTACAAAGGACAACACCGTGGTGACTCCCAAGTCCGACAGCATCCTTCCGTCCATCACCCGCCGCTCCATCCTCTATGTGGCCGAGCATTACCTGGGCTTAAAGGCAGAGGAAAGAGAAGTTCCCTTTGAGGAAGTGAAGGAATTTGCAGAGGCCGGCCTCTGCGGGACCGCCGCAGTGATCTCTCCCATCGGAAAGATCGTGGACCATGGAAACGAGATCTGCCTGCCCAGCGGCATGGAAAAAATGGGTCCCGTCACCCAGAAGCTTTACGATACCCTGACCGGCATCCAGATGGGCCGCATCGAAGCGCCCCAGGGCTGGATCCATGTGATCCGGTAAAAGGGAATACCAAAATGCAAAAAACCGTTGTTTTACAGACTGGCTGCTCTCCCTGCCATACCCCCTGTAAAACAACGGTTTTCTATTTACTGGTCCAGGACCCCCGGACCCTCCCGCAGATCTGCGATCCTTACGGTATAGGCCGTATCGTTGCCCCTTCTGTCCCTGGCATAAAACGTATAAACGCCCGCCTGGTCGATGCGGAAGGCGGCAATGTCACGGTCACTGACTGTAAAGGACTGGCAGTCCTCCCTTTCCCGGAACCATTCCGCATTCCGTTCTCCCGGCGCATAATAAAGAACGTCCAGATCCCCGTCAATATCCACGACCCTCACCTTCAGATACAATCCGGCCAGGGTCCGTTCCGTCCGGGCCTCCAGGTGGGGAGCTGTGCCGTTTTCCGGCCTGTGCCCGCCTGCTTCAAAGGCTTTCCCGGAAAGCGTCCCCAGGTCATACCTTAGGGCCGCCCCCACGTTTAACATTCCTCCGGTCTTTACCTTTCCGGAAAGACTGTCCAGGGGAGTCACAGAATTTAAAAGGATCTCCTTCACCTCCGCCGCCCCGATGCCTTCAAAATGGGACCAGACCATGGCCGCCGCCCCGGTGACCATGGGAGCCGCCATGGAGGTTCCTGTCATATAGCTGTATGTGTTTCCCGGCGTGGTACTTAAGATATAGCTTCCCGGCGCAGCCAGGTCCACCGATCCCACGCCGTAGTTGGAGCTTTCGTGGAGTTCTCCCCCGCAGGATATATTGGCTGCGGAGATCACATTGTCCAGCTCATAGGAGGCCGGATAGACCGGCGTCCTGTCGATATCCTTCCCGTCGTTTCCCGCTGCTGCCACAAAAAGCATGGAGGAATCCCGGATGGCGCAGTACAGGGCCTGGTCATTGGTAGGAGAAGTAAGGCTCAGATTGCAGATCGAAGCTCCGTTGTCCTCCGCATAGCGGATGGCCTTGATGAGAGCCGCTGTATTTCCTTCACCGTCCCCGCCTCCCAGAGCCTTCACCGGCATGAGCTTCACCCGGTCCCCCGGGATCATCCCAGAGATCCCAACACCATTGCCGGAGGACGCCCGGATGGTACCGGCCCCGTGAGTGCCGTGGCTGTCCTCGGAGCCATTATAGATCTGGTTATTGTTATGGTAAAAATTCCAGCCGTTCACATCGTCCGCGTATCCGTTTCCGTCGTCATCCAGGCCGTTTCCCGGGATCTCATCCTCATTGACCCAGATAGCTCCCGCCAGATCCTCATGGGAAATATCCACTCCGGTATCGATGACGGCCACCACCACGTCCCGCTTTCCCTCTCCGTAGGAGGCCCAGGCATCGGCCATCCCCACATCGATCCCGGCCGCTGCCCGGATCCGCTCTACCTGGACCAGCATGCCTAAAAGCTCCGGCTCCTCAAAGTGCCAGTCCCCGGGCGCCCATGGCTGTCCAAAGGGGTCGTCGTAGACCGCATACCGGTTCTTCTCCTCTTCAATGGAAAAGGTCCCGTCATTATAAAAAGCCCACTGTTCAGAAAAGGACGGATCCCCCGGCGCATAAGGCGCGCCGTAGGAAGCCGTCCACGGGAGTCCGGCGGCCAAAAATGCCGCCAGTCCCCCCGACAAGATCCATTTATTCATTTTCAGCCCCTCCGGTCTCCGCCTTCCGGCCTTCCGGTACATTTCCAGCCGTTTCCGCCGCAGGCTCCCCCTCTTCCAGTTCAGACGGAACCTGGGTCCGGCTGTCCGTTTCCGGTGCAGCCCCGGACAATTCCCTGGGTGTCTCCGGCCGTTCCATGGCCGCCGGATCCACAGGAGCGCCTCCCATGCGTTTTTTCTCGGGCCGGATCTCCTCCTCCGGTTCCGGGATCCCCTTCACCTGGCGGAAAATCTTCATGAATTCCTTACCAGTGATGGTCTCCTTTTCGATCAGGAAATCCGCGATCTTATCCAAAGCGTCCCGGTTTTCCGAAAGGAGCCGTTTCGCCTCCGCGTATGCGCCCTTTAACATCCGCATCACTTCCACGTCGATCTCCGCCGCCGTGGCGTCGCCGCAGTTCAATACGGTACGGCCCGTCAGATACTGGTTTTCCTGGGTGGCAAGGCCCATGAGTCCAAATTTCTCCGACATTCCGTACTGGGTCACCATGGCCCTGGCGATCCTGGTGGCCTGCTCGATATCATTGGCAGCTCCCGTGGTCACCGTATCGAACACGATCTCCTCCGCTGCCCGGCCGGCCAGGGATACCACCAGCATGGCCTCCAGCTCTTTTTTCGTATTTAAGAATTTCTCTTCCTCCGGCACCTGCATCACATAGCCCAGAGCGCCCATGGTCCTGGGCACGATGGTGATCTTCTGTACCGGCTCCGCATCCTTCTGGAGAGCCGTCACCAGAGCGTGGCCCACCTCATGGTAGGATACGATCCGTCTTTCTTCCTTACTTAAGATCCGGTCCTTCTTTTCCTTACCCACAAGCACCAGCTCCACAGCCTCAAAAAGATCCTTCTGGCATACGGCCTGGCGTCCGTGCTTAACGGCGTTGATGGCCGCCTCGTTCATCATATTGGCCAGGTCCGCGCCCACGGCTCCGGAGGTGGCCAGGGCGATCTCTTCAAAGTCCACCGTCTCATCCAGCCGCACGTCCTTGGAATGGACCTTCAGGATATTCACACGGCCCTTCAGATCCGGCTTATCCACAATGACCCGGCGGTCAAAACGGCCCGGTCTTAAGAGCGCCGGATCCAGGATCTCCGGCCGGTTGGTGGCCGCCATCACCAGAAGGCCCTTGGAGGAATCAAAGCCGTCCATTTCAGAAAGGAGCTGGTTTAAGGTCTGCTCTCTCTCGTCGTTCCCGCCAAACCTGGAATCACGGCTCCGTCCGATGGCGTCGATCTCGTCAATAAAGATGATACAGGGAGCCGACTGCTGGGCCTGCTTGAACAGGTCCCGGACACGGGACGCTCCCACGCCCACGAACATTTCCACAAAGTCCGAACCGGACAGGGAATAAAACGGCACCTGGGCTTCTCCAGCCACCGCCTTGGCAAGCAGCGTCTTACCCGTTCCCGGAGGGCCCACCAAAAGGGCTCCCTTGGGGAGCTTGGCGCCGATCTTTGTATATTTCTGGGGATTATGGAGGAAATCCACGATCTCCACCAGAGACTCCTTGGCCTCGTCTTCACCGGCCACGTCGGCAAAGGTCACGCCGGTCTCCTTCTGGACATAAACCTTGGCGTTGCTCTTTCCAACGCCCATGATGCCGCTTCCGCCGCCCATACGGCTAAACATCATATACAGCAGTCCGATCATCAGCACCGACGGCAGCACCCACCCAACAATGAAATTGATGATGCTGGAGCTGGCGCTGGTGTCCTCTCCCTCAAAGCGCACACCGCTTTCCAGAAGCCGGTCCGTCAGCTTCAGATCCTGGACCCGGACCGTATAATACTGGATCAGCCTGGAATACTGGGTGGAGCTGCTCTTTGGCACGATCACCAGCCGGCTGCCCGACTCCCGGACCGCCTCCACCTCTCCGTCCTCGATCATCCGGACAAACTCGTCATAGCTGACCTCCTGGCTCTGGCTCTTTTTCAGGGCAAAGTTCATCATGCTGACCACCGCCAGCGTGATGCACAGGACGATCACCATGCCCCAGATCCCCGGGCCTCCCGGCTTCTTTCCATTATTTCTGTTCTGATTGTTGTTATCCATTCTGTCTTTCTCCACTTTTTCTATAACTATATCCTTCGGACATGGCGCCCCGATACTTAGACCATTATAAGTTGAGTTTCCCCAGATAGCAATAAAAAAAAGATAAATTTAAACTTTTCTTTGACAAAATCCTTTATTTTTGCCATACTCTACAAAGACACATAAAAACCGCCATCTCATACGGAGGCCTGTTCCATGGAAACTGTGACCCACCCCATTCCTCCCCTTTTTGACGCTTCCTCCAGGATCCTGATCCTGGGCTCTTTTCCATCGGTCAAATCCCGGGAGGGCCTGTTTTTTTATCATCATCCCCAGAACCGTTTCTGGAAGGTACTGGCCGGAGTCCTTGAGGAACCGGTGCCCGGCTCCATTGAGGAAAAGAAAATATTCCTGTTAAAACACCGCATCGCTCTCTGGGACGTGATCGCCTCCTGTACCATCGAGGGCTCCAGCGACAGCACCATAAAAAACGTGGTCCCCAACGACCTTTCCGGGATCCTTTCAGCCGCAGATATCTCCCGGATCTTCTGCAACGGAGGCGCTTCCTTCCAATATTATAAAAAATACCAGGAGCCCCGGACCGGCCGTGCAGCCGTCCGCCTTCCCTCCACCAGCCCGGCCAACGCCGCCTGGTCCTTAGACCGGCTGATCCGGGAATGGGCAGTGATCCGGGACGGCCTCCATGTATAAACCGCCAGGATCCGCGGAACAATAAGCTGCGGAGGTGATACGTATGGACCAGAAGCCTGGAAAAAACGCGGAAAACAAAGACGAATACGACGTGGATATCCAGTCCTGCTCCGCCATGGACTGCACCGGACTGATCCCGTCCCTGCCCCAGTCCTTTGCGGAGGTGGAGCACTATAACGATCTCTATCAGTTCCTTCCGGAGCATGTGAGCGACCCGGAGGAATAACTGCCCCACTGCCCGACCAGAAACCGGAGGCGGCCCCTGGCCTGTATCCCCGGCCCACTGCCAGACCAGAAAGGCTGCCCCAGGCAGCCTCCCGGCTCTGGCAGAATCTACATAAAACGAGGTGACATCCCCATGTCCATGAATTATGAATCCTGTACCCTGTGCCCCAGGATGTGCGGGGCCGACCGGACCAAGGCCCCTGGCTTCTGCGGCGCTTCCCACCAGATCAAAGCCGCACGGGCAGCCCTCCACCAGTGGGAGGAGCCGTGCATCAGCGGCACGGCCGGCAGCGGGACCGTATTCTTTTCCGGCTGTACCTTAAAATGTGTTTTCTGTCAGAACTATCCTCTGAGCCATGAAAATTTCGGAAAAGAAATTTCCACAGTCCGGCTCGCAGAGATCTTCCTGGAGCTCCAGGAAAAGGGCGCCCACAACATCAACCTGGTGACGGCCACCCAGTATCTCCCGTCCATCCGCCAGGCCCTGGAACTGGCGCGGCCAGAGCTTCACATCCCCGTAGTCTATAACAGCGGCGGCTATGAGCGGACCGAAACCATCCGGGAATTTTCCGATTGCATCGACATCTGGCTTCCGGACCTTAAATATTATGACAGCGGCCTGTCTGAAAAATACTCGGCAGCCCGGAACTATTTCTCCATGGCCTCCAAAGCCATAAAGGAAATGATCCGCGTATCCGGCGGGCTGGCCTGGGACCCGGAAAACCCGGGGCTTTTAAAAAAAGGCGTAGTGATCCGCCACATGGTCCTTCCCGGAGCAAAGGAGGACTCCATCCGGCTCCTTCACTGGATAAAGGAAGAGCTGCCTCCAGGACAGTTCCTTTTAAGTATACTGAGCCAGTATACGCCGTTTTATAAAAGCAGCCAGTATCCGGAGATCCGCCGCCGGATCACCACCTATGAATATCAGAAGGTCGTGGATACTGCCATCGAACTTGGGCTTACAGACGGATATATGCAGGAAAAAAGCAGTGCAAAAGAAGAATACACCCCGCCCTTTGATCTGAGCGGGATCTGACATGCAAAAATTTAGTGGGTACCGAAAAAGTCACTTACTGATTCTCCCGATACCCACTCTACATTTCGTTGTCCATTGGACGATCCTCACTTTCGAGTTTTTTATCTATATTAAATTTTCTTTCTTCACTCCACCGGTTTTTCGAATTTTTTTCTTCTGTCATTTTTTCTTTTTCATATCGATTATTGTATTTTTCTTATTGATACTTTCTCGTCATATCTTTAAGTAATATCAGATAACCTTTTATGATCCGTTTGTTCCGGTTTTGTGGTTTTCCTATGTTTAGACTTTTATTTTTTTATAAAAGCTAAACGAGATTTAAGTCTTCGGTGGTCCGTACCTCCTTTGCTTAGATTTGGACGTTCATTTCGAGATAGGAATCTTTTTTGGATTTCCTTCTCCAAAGAGTTTTGAAATCTTTTTTAAGGATTTTTGTTTCTCTTTGTTTTTGTTGTCTTTATTATAGACGAACAGTATCGTTTTGTCAATACATTTTTTTAAAAATTTTTATTTTATTTTTCTGTTGTCTTTTAATTGTGTTATTGTATAGAATTATTCTGATTATTTGTTTTTCCATGCCTTCTGCACCAGAGCCATATTCCATACAAAAAGGCTGCTGGAAAGGAGAAGCCAAGTCCCCTCCTTTCCAGCAGCCCCCGTATCTGATCCACGGTCCTTATGCGATCTGACTGCAGATCAGGTCGCCCATTTCCTTCGTTCCCGTCTGCTTCATTCCCTCCGCCATAATATCCGCTGTCCGGTATCCCCCGGCCAGGACCTTTTTCACCGCATTTTCCACCGCTTCCGCTTCCTTATCCAGATCAAAGGAAAACCGCAGCATCATGGCCGCCGAAAGGATGGTGGCAATGGGATTGGCAATGCCTTTTCCCGCAATATCCGGGGCAGAGCCGTGGCTGGGCTCATAAAGGCCGAACTTTCCTTCGTTTAAGCTGGCGGAGGAAAGCATTCCGATGGAGCCGGTGATTATGCTGGCCTCGTCGGACAGGATATCCCCGAACATATTTTCCGTTAAGATCACGTCGAACTGGCCCGGATCCATCACCAGCTGCATGGCGCAGTTGTCCACCAGCATGTTCTCCAGAGCCACCTCCGGATAATCTGCCGCCACCTCCGCCACCACCTTTCTCCAGAGCCTGGAGGAATCCAGCACATTGGCCTTATCCACGCTGGTGACCTTCTTCTTTCTCTTCATGGCCGTTTCAAAGGCCTTCACCGCCACACGGCGGATCTCCGTCTCATTGTAGACCAGGGTATCCGTGGCCTGCATGACTCCGTTGACCTCCTCTGTATGACGTTCCCCGAAGTACAGGCCTCCGGTCAGCTCCCGGACAATGACCATATCAAAGCCGTCTCCGATGATCTCCCGCTTTAACGGGCAGGCGTCCTCCAGCCCGTCATACAGACAGGCAGGCCGGATATTGGCAAAGAGGTTCAGCCCCTTCCGGATCGCCAGAAGCCCGGCCTCCGGACGCAGCTCAGGAGCCACGTCATACCAGCGGGAATTGCCCACATGGCCGCCCACGGCTCCAAGCAGGACGGAATCGCTGTTTTTTGCCGTTTCCAGGGCTTCCTTTGTCAGCGGTACGCCGTATTTGTCAATGGAAACGCCGCCCATATCCACTTCTGTGTAATGGAACGTATGGCCGAAGACCTGGCCCACCCGGTCCAGAATCTTTTTGGCCTCTGTGACGATCTCCGGCCCGATGCCGTCGCCGGGGATCACTGCGATCCTGTATTCCATAAGATATTCCTCCGTCTATTCCCTGTGATGTCCTTTATCTTATCCCATTCCCCCGGCCTTTTCAATGGCAGCACCCGTTTTCGTGTATACATATTTGTCATGGCATCCATAACCGACGGCCAGAAAAGATCCGCAGATCCCGCCGGGCGGGCCAGTTCCTTCATCTGCCTGCCGCCCGGACCGGCCTACTCCTTATACAGCTCCGGTCTCCGGTCCCGGAACAGTCCCCAGGAAAGGCGGTCCTCCGCCAGGGCGTCCAGATCGAAGGAGGCGGTGATCACGCCCTCCGAATCCCGGTCCATGGATGTTACCAGCTCTCCCGTTCCGTCGGTGATAAAGGAGGAGCCGTAGAACCGGAGGGAAGAACTCTGGTTTCCATTTTCCGCACAGGGCTCCACCGTCTCCAGACCCACCCGGTTGGCGGCGATCACCGGCATCAGATTGCAGGCGCTGTGGCCCTGCATACACCGTCTCCAGTGGGGCATGCTGTCCACCTCCAGGATCGGCTCACTGCCGATGGCCGTGGGGTAGAATAAGAGCTCTGCACCCTTTACGGCCATGAACCTGGCCGTCTCCGGGAACCACTGGTCCCAGCAGATGCCTACGCCGATGACAGCGTACCGGGTCTTAAAGGCTTTAAAGCCCGTATCGCCCGGAGTGAAATAAAATTTTTCCTGGTAATAATGGTCGTCGGGAATATGGGTCTTTCTGTAAATCCCCAGATTCTCCCCGTCCGCATCCAGAATGGTCACAGTATTGAACAGGCGGTTTTTGTCCCTCTCATAAAAACTGATGGGGAGCACCACAGAAAGCTCCTTTGCCACCTTTGAAAAATGGCGCACCGCATCGTTTTCCTCCACAGGCTTTGCATACCCATAATACTCATATCTGCGCTCCTGGCAGAAATAGGGCCGTTCAAACAGCTCCGGGAGAAGGATGATCTGCGCTCCCTCTGCCGCCGCCTTCCGCACCAGGGCCTCAGCCCTGGCGATATTTTCTTCTGCATTTTCCGTGCAGCGCATCTGCACTGCCGCCACAGTTACCTTACGCATAAAAACCTCCTTATAAAGACTCACAGACGCCGGACGCAGGGATCTGCTGGGTGATGCAGTGGATGTTGCCTCCGCCCAGAAGAATATCCCTGGCTGCCACCGGATGCACCTTCCGTCCCGGGAACAGCTCCGCCAGGATCCTTACTGCCGTCTCATCGTTTTCGTCTCCGAACTGGGGTACGACCACCCCGCCGTTGGAAATATAAAAATTCACATAGCTGGCTGCCAGACGCTCTCCGGCCTCCCGCACGTCCTCGCCAGGCTCAAATTCATAGCCCTTAAGATCCTCCTCCGTAACACAGATAGGCGTTTTAGGGATCGGAAGCTTATGGACCTGGAGCCTGCGGCCACAGGCGTCCACAGAAGCCTCCAGGGCCTTTAGGCAGGCCATGGACAGCTCATACTGGGGATCCGCCTCGTCATCGGTCCAGGCCAGTACCACATGGCCCGGGGCTGTGAAGGCACAGATATTATCCACATGCTCGTTGGTCTCGTCGTTATAGATCCCCCGGGGCAGCCAGATGACCTTTTTCCCTCCCAGATATGAGAGAAGCCTTTCTTCGATCTCCTCCTTCGTAAGCTCCGGATTCCTCCCGACGCTTAAAAGGCAGGATTCTGTCACCAGGATGGTCCCCTGGCCGTCGCTGTGGATGGAGCCGCCCTCCAGCACAAAGGGATGGGCCTCATAGCACTCATACCCCAGGGCCTCACAGAACCGCTCCGCCACCTGGTCGTCTTTTTCCCAATGGGCGTACAGACCGTCCACGGTTCCGCCCCAGGCGTTGAATTCCCAGTCGATGCCCCTGACGTCCCCTGCCCTATTCTTCACAAAGGTGGGGCCCACGTCCCTGGCCCAGGCATCGTCAGATCCCATTTCCAGCACATGGATCCGGGCTCCGGTCCCTGGCATTTCCGCCGCGGCCTCCCCCGTGACCCCCAGGGCCCTCCTGGCATCCTCAGCCACGTCCGGCTCTGCCAGCATATATACGTCCTCGCTCTCTGCAATGGCATGGGCCACGTTCTTAAACGCCTCCCTGGCCTTTACCGCTCCGTAATTCCAGCTTCCGGGACGTTTGGGCCAGATCATGATGCAGCCTCTGTGGGGTTCAAATTCTCCGGGCATGGAATATCCCTCTTCTCCCGGAATTCCCATTAATTTCTTCATATTTTCTGTACTCTCCTGTTTTAAAAAGGCGGCCGCATTTACGCCAGCCGCCCTTTAAAGTCTTCGTATCCGAATTCCCGGATCACCTTACAGTTTCCGTCCTCCTCCATCACAGCAATGGCCGGCAGGGCCATGCCGTTGAAGGTATTGTTCTTCACCATGGAATAAATGGCCATATCCTCAAAATACAGCTTGTCTCCCACATGGATCTCATGGTCAAAGGAATAATCCCCGATCACGTCCCCGGCCAGGCAGGTACAGGAGGACAGGCGGTAGGTATACGCCTTCTCTCCCGGCTTCCCGGAATCCTTAAGGGGCGGCCGGTAGGGCATTTCCAGCACATCCGGCATATGACAGGCCGCCGAAGCGTCCAGCACCAGAGTGGAGATCCCGTTCTCCACAATGTCCATAACATCGGTCACCAGATAGCCCGCATTTAAGGCAATGGCCTCCCCCGGCTCCAGGTATACCTGTACGCCGTAGGTCTCCTTTATATGGAGGATGCACCGCTCCAGACGGGCGATATCGTAGTCCGGCCGGGTGATGTGGTGGCCGCCGCCCATATTGAGCCATTCAATGTTGGGGAGCTCCAGGTATTTCCCGAACTTTTCCTCCACCGCTGCCAGAGTCGTCTCCAGATCGTCGGCGTTCTGCTCGCAGAGGGTATGGAAATGGAGGCCGGAAAGCTCTCCGGCCAGATGCTCCGGGAAGTTTTCCAAGGTCACTCCCAGACGGGAGCCAGGAGCGCAGGGATCATAAATGGCGTGATCCCCCTGGGTGGAGCACTCTGGATTGATCCTGAGTCCCACGCCCACGCCGTTTTTTCTGCATACCGGAAGGAATTTTTCCAGCTGGGCCGCAGAATTGAAGATCACATGGTCGCAAATCCCGGCGATCTCCTCAAATTCAGCCGCTTTAAAGGCCGGGGCGAACACATGGGTCTCCAGGCCAAAGGGCTCTCCCATCTCCTCATAGCCCAGCCGCGCCTCATAAAGGCCGCTGGCCGTGGTACCGTCCAGATAGTCTGCGATCCGCGGGTATTCATAAAAACAGGAGAATGCCTTCTGGGCCAGCAGGATCCTGCATTCCGTGCGGTCCCTTACGCCTGCCAGAATTTCCAGATTCTCCTTCAGCTTCTTTTCATCGATCACATAGCACGGAGTCGGAAGCTCATGTATGTTCATGGTCACACCTCTGTCATTTTAAAAAGGGCCGCCGAAAGCCACGCCTTCAGCGGCCCGCCGTTTTTACTCTACGGTCTGGGGATTTTCGTCCACTACCCACGGAAGTCCCCACTTATTTAAGGCCTCCATATACGGATCGGGATCGAACTCCTCTACATTGAATACGCCCTTGCCGTTCCATTTTCCTGTCACCATCATCATGGCGCCGATCATGGCCGGTACGCCGGTGGTGTAGGAAACAGCCTGGGAGCCCACCTCTTTATAACATTCCTGATGGTCGCAGACATTGTAGATATAAATGGTCTTTTCCTTTCCGTCCTTTACGCCGGTGAAGATACAGCCGATGTTGGTCTTTCCGACGGTTCTGGGACCTAAGGATGCGGGGTCCGGTAAAAGGGCCTTTAAGAACTGGATCGGAACGATCTCCTGGCCGTTATATTCCACCGGAGAGGTGGATAACATACCCACGTTCTCCAGGCATTTCATATGGGTCAGATAGCTCTGGCCAAAGGTCATGAAGAAACGGATCCGCTTTACGCCCGGGATGTTCTTTGCCAGGGCCTCGATCTCCTCGTGATGTAAAAGGTACATATCCTTCTGGCCCACCTGGGGGAAGTTGTACTCTCTCTTGATCTCCATGGGCTCTGTCTCTACCCAGTGGCCGTTCTCCCAGTAGGAGCCGTTGGCAGAAACCTCCCGGAGGTTGATCTCAGGGTTAAAGTTGGTGGCGAAGGGGTAGCCGTGGTCGCCGCCGTTGCAGTCTAAGATGTCGATGGTGTGGATCTCGTCAAAGTAGTGCTTTAAGGCGTAGGCAGTAAACACGCTGGTCACGCCCGGGTCGAAGCCGGTGCCTAAAAGAGCCATCAGGCCGGCCTTCTCGAATCTCTCTTTATATGCCCACTGCCAGGAATAGTCAAAATATGCTGTGAAGCCCTCTTCCTTACAGCGTTTTTCATAAATGGCCCTCCACTCCGGATCGTCCGTGTCCTCGGGCTCATAGTTGGCGGTGTCAATGTAGTTGACTCCTGCCTTTAAGCAGGCGTCCATGATGGTCAGATCCTGGTAGGGAAGAGCCAGGTTTAATACTGCGTCCGGCTTATAGGACTCCATTAAGGCTGCCAGCTCGTCCACATTGTCGGCATCCACCTTCGCTGTGGTGATCTTTGTGGAGGTCTTTCCCTCCAGCTCTGCCTTTAAGGCCTCACACTTGGAGACCGTACGGCTGGCGATCATGATCTCCGTAAATACCTCGCTGTTCTGGCAGCATTTATGGACTGCCACAGAAGCGACGCCGCCGCATCCGATAATCAGTAATCTGCTCATTTTTATTGTTCCTCCTCTTCTAATAGATCCTCCACATATTTGGGCAGCATAAAGGCTCCCATATGAAGATGGGTCGTGTAATACCATGTTTCTATCTTAAGACCATTCCACTCCTTAGGCTTGAAATCCTTGATGGGATGATACTTTTTCGATGCAAAGCCAAACAGCCAGTAGCCCGACGGACAAGTGGGGATGTGGGCCTGGTAGACGCGGCTGATGGGGAAGGAACGGAACGCCTTCCTGTGCATGCTGCGGCAGGCCGCCTCGTCCTCGTCATAGAAGGGGCTTCCATGCTGGTAGACCATGATCCCGTCGTCCTTTAAGGCATTGTAGCAGCTTCCGTAAAATTCCTTTGTGAACAGGCCCTCCGTATGGCCGAAGGGGTCTGTGGAATCGTTGATGATCAAGTCATAGATCCCCTTTTTATTTCTCAGGAAGCGCAGGCCGTCGTCATAATGGATCTTCACCCTCTCATCATCCAGGGCGCAGGCCACCTCCGGGAAATATTCCCGGCATACGTCCACGAACATCCGGTCCGTTTCCACCACGTCGATGCTCTCGATGGACTTATACTGCAACAGCTCCTTGGCAACGCCGCCGTCGCCGCCGCCGATGATCAGCACATTCTTCACATGGGGATGGACGGCCATGGGCACATGGGTCACCATCTCATCATAAATAAACTCATCTTTTTCAGAGAATACGATCTCCCCGTCCAGGGAAATAAACTTTCCAAACTCCTCGGAGTCAAACACATCGATCCTCTGATATTCGCTTTCTCCGGAAAAAAGCTGTTTTTCGATCCGGACAGAAAGCTTTACGTTTCCCGTATGCAGCTCTGAAAACCAGAATTCCATTCTGCACCTCCCAGTCTCCTTTGTATTGCCGTACTGGCTCTAAATATTTGCCAGGACCATTAAATGCTCCACAGCCGGATCCTCAGTTCCCTGCATGGAGCAGCCCTTTTCCTTGGCATACATGATATATTCCACAATGTCGTCGGTGATCATCTCGCCGGGGGCCAGGATCGGGATTCCCGGCGGATAGCACATCACGAACTCTGCGCAGACCCTTCCCGAGGATTTTTCCACCGGAAGGGAGATCTTATCAGAATAAAAGGCCTTCTGGGGCGACATGACCACCTTGGGGGAGATATATTCCCCTGATAAAAGGCCTGTGCTGTCTTTTTTATACAAACGTTCAATATCCGCCAGAGCGCCCACCAGACGTTCAATATCCTGGATCCTGTCACCGATGGAGATATAGGCCAGAATATTGCTGATATCTCCGAATTCGATCTGGATATCGTACTCGTCCCTTAAAAGGTCGTAGACCTCGATGCCCGCCAGGCCGATATCCCTTGTATATACGGAAAGCTTGGTCACGTCGTAGTCAAATACGCTGTTGCCGTTGACCAGCTCCTTTCCATAAGCGTAGTAGCCGCCGATGGAGTTGATCTCACTCCTGGCGTACTCCGCCATATCCACTACCTTTCCAAAGGACTCCTCGCCCCTTAAGGCCAGGTTCCGTCTGGAAATATCCAGGCTGGATAACAGCAGGTAGGAGGCGCTGGTGGTCTGGGTCAGGTTGATGATCTGACGCACATAATCGGCGTTGACCCCTTTATTTAACAGGAGCAGAGAGCTCTGGGTCAGGCTTCCGCCGGATTTGTGCATGGAAACCGCCGCCAGATCCGCTCCGGCCTCCATGGCAGACACCGGAAGATTTTTTCCAAAGTACAGGTGGGTCCCGTGGGCCTCGTCAGCCAGGACCTTCATTCCCCTGGCGTGGGCCAGTTCCACGATGGTCTTAATATCCGAGCAGATCCCATAGTAGGTGGGGTTGTTCACAAAGACGGCCACAGCGTCCGGATTGTCCTCAATGGCCTGGCGGACCTTGTCCACCTCCATCCCCAGGGAGATCCCCAGCTTCTGGTTCACATCCGGGTTCACATAGACTGGGACGGCTCCGCAGAGCACCATGGCGTTAATGACGCTTTTATGGACGTTCCGGGGGAGGATGATCTTATCTCCTGCACGGCAGACGGAAAGGATCATGGTCTGGACCGCAGACGTGGTGCCTCCTACCATCAGATAGGCTCCGGCTGCGCCAAAGGCCTCTGCCGCCAGCTCCTCTGCCTCCTTGATCACAGATACCGGGTGGCACAGATTATCCAGCGGCTTCATGGAATTCACATCCAGGGACACACATTTTTCGCCCAGAAGCTGCACCAGCTCCGGGTTTCCTCTTCCTCTTTTGTGGCCCGGCACGTCAAAGGGGACCACTCTCTTTTTCTTGAACGCCTCCAGCGCTTCATAAATGGGGGCTCTCTTCTGTTTCTCTCTATCCATTCCCAAATCCCTTTCCATTTTCCCATATGCAGGAAACGATCCTTTTCCGCAGGCTTCCTATGTTAAAAAAGGCAGATGATGCAATCCATCATCTGCCTTACGATTCCTATTCCGAGAAACGGGCGTGTACGGTCCAGTGCCGTTTTCCGTTTCTTAATGACCGTTATCGTTTCCGATGCTTCAATCGCAAATATATGTTTCCTGCTCTTATTGACCGTTTCACAAGATGATGTGCGCACTGCGCGTTGATTATAAAGTGATCAGCTTATAAAATTTGAGCTTTTAACTCAATCAATAATGCGGTTTCCCGCGCCGGCGTTTGACCCGCCTGTCCGTGTGGGCTTGACTTCCGCCTTTCTGAGCGCGAAAGTGGTCACAAATACATTTGCATGAAAACGATAATGTCTCTTCACACTGGAAATATCATAACTCATTCTGTCATGATATGTCAAGCGGTTTTTGATTCCCGTCCCGGCAGGCCCCTTCCCGGCCGCTGGAATCCACGGCTCACTGGAAGGCCAGTGAGCGGCAGCGCTGCCGGAGATCACTGCTCGGCTGCGAACATATGAAGGTTCAGCTCCTTGGAAAGGTACTCCAGGACATGGCTTCCGCCGATGCTGTTGCCCTTTTCATTGAGGGCCGGTCCATAGATGCCGATGCCCATGCGCTTTTCCACCACGGCCAGGATGCCGCCGCCGACGCCGCTCTTGGAGGGGATCCCCACCCGGACGGCGAACTCGCCGGAGCCGTCGTACATGCCGCAGGTCAGCATAATGGTCTTGGCCACCTGGACGGCGTATTTGTCAATGAGCCGTTCTCCCGTCTCCGGATGCCGGCCTCCGTTGGACAGCACCAGCCCCAGGCCGGCCAGGCTCTCTGCCGTGACGCTTAAGGAACACATCCGCGTATAAAGCTCCAGGCTCTTTTCCACATCGCTTTCCAGGATGCCCTTGCTCTGGAGCAGGTAGGCGATGGCCCGGTTCCTGGCACAGTGGTCCATCTCAGACCGGAATACCTTTTCGTCCATGACGATGTCCTTGTCCAGACAGAGGCGTCTGGCGTAATTCAGCATATCCTCAAAGCTCACGTCGGGCACCAGATAGCCGGCAGTGGTGATGGCTCCTGCATTGATCATGGGATTAAAAGGCTTGTCGCTGGTAAGATCCAGCTTTACCAGAGAGTTGAACGCGTCGCCCGAAGGCTCCATGTTCATCTTCTCAAACACCTTATTGAACCCGCAGTGCTGGAGCGCCACCATCAGGGTAATCACTTTGGAGATACTCTGGATCGTAAACCGCTCCTTCGTGTCTCCGGCGGAAAACGTTTCCATTCCCCTGGTCCGGATGCAGACGCCCAGATGGTTTTTATCTGCTTTGGCCAGCTCCGGGATATAGGAGGCGCACTCCCCCTCCGGAATATATTTCCGTCCGATCTCCAATGCATTTTCAAGTATTTTCTGCATGTTTTCACCTCTATTTTCCTGCCGGCTTTCTGCCCGCAGGGTTTATTCGTTCAGTCTCGGTCCCACGCCGTCTGGGATCGGGCATTCATAGATGCCGCCAGTCTCTCCAAGCCACTCTTCCCTGGCTCTCTTTACCAGTTCCGGATCCTCAAAGAGCATGATCCCGGCCAGTGCCATGGCCTTCCCTGCCGTCAGCATGGCTTTGTGGGCGATCTCCGTATTTCCATGGGCCGTCATCTGCCAGGTATGGGCCGCTGTTCCGAAGGTGGCCGTGGCCGTGGTCAGCTGGGCCGTAGGCATCACATAGCTGGCATCCCCCACATCGGTGGAGCCAGGCAGCACCCTGCCTGCCCATACCAGCGGCTCGATCCTTGTATTCAGCGGCCGCTCCATAAAGGCCTCCGCCTCCTGGCCATATTTTTTCTTCACAGCCGCCTTTTTGGCCTCCAGCTCATCGGCTGTGGCCGTTTCTGTAAAGAACCTTTTCGCCAGGGCAAAATCGGCCTCATCAAACTCTGGTCCCCCAACCTCTTCCAGGGCCTCGTAAAGCACCTCCGAAAGGACATGGTTGGGGATAAAATCAGAAAGTCCCGCATAAAGCTCATAGGTCATTTCCGTTCCGGTCATCTTTGCAGCTCCCTCGGCCACATCAATGACCCGCTTATAGATCTCCTGAACCTGCCAGGACTTGGGAGCGCGGATAAAGTAGTGGACCCGGCTGTGGCCCTGTACCACATTGGGGGCAATGCCTCCCACATCCCGGTACGCGTAGTGGATCCTGGCGTCGGAGATAATGTGCTCTCTTAAGTAGTTGACGCCCACGCTCATGAGCTCGGCGGCATCCAGAGCAGAGCGGCCCAGCTCCGGCGCAGCGGCAGCGTGGGAAGTAACGCCCTTGAAATTAAAGAACACGCTCACATTGGCCAGGGAGGAGGTGGTCCATACGGCATTGGCCGTATCCGGATGCCAGGTCAGGGCCGCATCCACGCCTTCAAAGATCCCGTCTCTGGCCATGATGGTCTTTCCGTTTCCCTTTTCCTCACTGGGACATCCAAACAGGATCACGGTCCCCTTCCCCGGATTCTCCTCCAGGTATGCCTTCACTGCCAGGGCTGCAGCCAGGGTCCCCGCGCCTAAAAGGTTGTGGCCGCAGCCATGGCCGTCGGGATTTTCCCCGCAGACTGGCTTTCTCTCTGTGCAGCCGCCCACCTGGGAAAGCTCCGGAAGCGCGTCGTACTCGGCCAGAAAGCCCACCACCGGCTTTCCGTTTCCGTAGGTGGCCTTAAAGGCCGTGGGCATTCCGGCAATGCCCATCTCCACTGCAAAGCCCTCCTTCTCCAGGACCTGCTGGTACAGCTTTGCCGTTTCGAACTCATGGAAGCCTGTCTCCGCAAAATCAAAGATCCGGTCGCTGACCTCCACCACCAGATCCTGCTTCCGGCTGATGGCATTTAACACAAACTCTTTCCTGTTCATAATGATGCTCCTTTCCGTTTCTTCCTTGTCCAGTTTCTTTATCCAATGATCTTTTTCTTAAACAGCGAGTAGGAATACAGTGCTGAAAGTACGATCACTCCCACCATGATATAGCTCTGATTGCTGGAGAAAAAGCTCCTGCCCACCACAAAGATCAGGATCACCGGCAGGATCATGGGCACGATGGCCTGCTTCGGCGCCTTTAAGATATATGGGAACAACAAGGCGCCGATGAGGGCAGGCACCATGTTCTGGAATGCGGGCTGTAAAAACGGATTGTTGTAGACCGGTTCAAAGATCGGAGCCAGGAACAGCATTCCTAAAAATACGATAGCCGTAGTCACAAATGTGGAGGCAGCTACGGCGATCATAGCCACCACGTCAGCCTTTTCACTGCCCGGCGCGTGACCGGCCACCTCCATGGCGTTGACAGCCGCCGGAACCTTCATATTGCTCACATTGCCGGTCACACAGGCCATATAAAGGGCGCCGCTGCCGATGATGGGCATAAAGGACAGGTTCTCACAGATCCCGCTGATACTGAAGGTCAGAAGGATCGGAAACGCATTCTGTAAGATCTGCGGAATATTCATGGGGATATGGTTGACCATGGCCAGCACAAAGGGAACGGCCATGAAGCTTACCAGGGCACAGATCACCGTGAATCTGCCGATGGTATGGATCCGGTCGTGAAAACTTCTTTCTTTCATCTTCTCTTCCTCCTAAACGATCATTGCATTGACAATACAGGATGCGAACATTCCCACCAGCATGCTTAAGGGGAATGCGAACTCCTTCAGCTTTTTGCGGCCGGCAGCCAGCTTATTGACACCGATGGCCGTGACTCCGGCCACCAGGATCGCAGCGACCGCCGGAAGGCTGGAAAAGTTTGTCAGATGGGGGGCTGCCATGGTGCCGTACATTCCCAGGAACATGGCCGTGGTAATAACGGGAACCAGAGCTGCGTTGCCGCTCTTTAAGGATTCCACCTTTTTGTCATAGCTCTTTAAGAAGAATACGTTGAAGATGTTTCCTCCAAGGATACCGATGGTGACCACAAAGAGGATGAATACAAATACGTCCACCGGGATCTCTCCTGCGGTGATGGATTCCAGGCCGAAAGCCTCTGCCGCCATATTGGCCACCATAGTCTCGTAGACAGCGGAGCCTACGACGCTTAAGCGAAGCCAAGGGAAATACCGCCCAAGGGCCGGTACCAGCAGCAGATAGCTCACGATAATGGGGAGTGACGGAATGATGGAAAAGATGGCGCTGCTCCGCGCAGCCTCCTTCATTTCCTCTTTGGTCATGTTCAGCTCTTTTCCGCGTTTAAAAGCGGCTGCCATGAAGATCACGGGCTGCAGCAGAACGATCAGGATCGTGAGCCCGCAAAGGACCGCCATTAACGGGCTGTTGGCCAGTTTCAGATGTGTCATACTTTTTTCCTCCTAAAATTTCCCGTTCCGGAAAGATGGATACGGACCGATCCATTTGGGTTGACAGATATCCCAAACAGTCATACACTGATTATATGAAAATCGGTGAATTTTGACAAATACCCCATTTTCATTACGACATAACTATTTCATTATGGATGGAGGAATTTCATGAATCTACAGCATCTGGAATACCTGATCGAAATTGAAAACTGCGGTTCTATTTCCAAGGCAGCCAGACGCCTTTTCGTCACCCAGCCCTACTTAAGCCGGATCCTTAAGGAGGTGGAGTCGGAATATGGGATCACAGTCTTTACCCGTGAAAAGACCGGGATCACCCCCACAGACAGCGGACGGCTGTTCCTGGATATGGCCAGGGACCTGTTAGACGATGCCGGCAACTTTCAAAGGATCTTCCGGGAACGGGCCGACCATTACCGTCTGAGAGTCTCGGCCTGTACCTGCTCCCACCCCAACGACGCGTTTATCCGCATGGTGAAATCCATTCCGGACATACCGCTCCGGTTCTCATACAGAGAAAGCTCCCCCCCGCATCGTCATCGGAGATGTCTATTCCAACCGGGCTGATGTGGGAGTTCTTATGTATCTGGCCCACACCCGCAGCCAGATCGAAGAGCTTTTGTCCTTCCGCCACCTGGAGGAGCATTTTCTCTTCTCCTCCCGGGCCCAGCTCTTCTGCCGGGAGGACCACCCGATCTTAAAGGAAAAGGATTCTCTGACCATGGAAAAGATCTGCCAGTACAATTTTGCCCTGTATCCGGTGGAGGCGGGAAATGCCCGGGCCCTGGAGAGCGTCTACAACAATATGGATCTGAATTTCATCAACTGGAACCAGATCCGGCAGATCGTCTACGTGGAGAGCCGTTCCGCCCTCCACACGCTGCTCCTGCGCACCGACTATCTCGGCGTCGGGATCCTGCCGATTCTGGACCAGGAGAAAAATTATCATATCGTATCCATTCCGCTGCCGGACAGCATCCTGTCCGCAGAAAAAGGGCGTTCCAATTATATCTGCAGCTATATCTTCCCCAAAGGAAAGGAGCTTCCCAAGGCTGCCAGGGCATACATTACCTTTCTGGAACAGTGCTATGGGCAGAATTCTGATTATATCCGACAGATGCCTGAGGCCCAAAAAAGCATGGAAGAAATCCGGCGGCTGGAGGAAGAGGATTAAACCGCAGGGCTGCCGCAAAAAAGCTGGTTCTCAGCTTCCCTTCTGCGGCAGCCCCTTCGGTTCGCTTTTTTACAGCATCTTATTTACAAGCTCTGTCAGCTCTGCTCCCATCTTTTCGGATCTTGCGTCTGCGTCCTCCATGGAAGTTCCCTTCACTCCATAGTAAAACTTGATCTTAGGCTCCGTACCGGACGGGCGGACGCAAAGCCATGCGCCGTCGTTCATCTCATAATAGAGCACGTTAGCAGAGGGAAGGCCTGTGGGACGGACAGCGCCCGAAGCCATGTCCATAATGGTCCCGGCCTTATAATCCCGGGCCGCAGTTACTGTATAGTCTCCCAGGGTCTTAGGCGGCTCCTGGCGGAAGTTTTCCATGATCTCCTGGATCTTTGCCAGACCCTCGATGCCCTTTAAGCCGATGGATTTTACGGTGTCCTTATAGTAGCCGTACTTCTCATACATGGCCACCATGGCATCCCATAAGGTCATTCCCTTTTCTTTATAATAAGCGGCAGCCTCGCAGAGTGCGGCGGTAGCGGAGATAGCGTCCTTATCCCGGGCATAGGTACCGATCAGGCAGCCATAGCTTTCTTCCATGCCGAACATATAGGTGCCTTTTCCTGTCTGCTCCTCCTTTAAGATCTGCTGGCCGATATACTTAAAGCCTGTGAGCACCTCCACCAGCTCGCAGCCGTAATGCTCTGCCACGGCGTTCACCAGGTTGGTAGTCACGATGGATTTGATGACCTGTCCGTCTGCCGGGATCTGGCCCTTGGCCTGCTTCTGGCCCAGCACATAATCGCATAACAGGGAACCGGACATGTTTCCGGTCAGAGGATGGTATTCCCCGGTCTTTGCATCCTTTACGTAAACGCCCAGACGGTCTGCGTCGGGATCAGTGGCCAGGACCAGATCGGCGTTCTTCTCCTTCGCCAGCTTTAAGCCCAGGGCAAAGGCCTCCTCCGCCTCCGGGTTGGGGTAGCTGACCGTGGGGAAGTTTCCATCGGGCAGCTCCTGCTCCGGAACCACGTATACATTTTCAAAGCCCAGCTCCTTCATGACCCGTCTGGCCGGAATATTTCCGGTGCCGTGGAGAGGAGTGTAAATAATGGTGATGTCCTTCTGCATCCGGTCAATGGCGTCCTGGTTCACCACCTGGGCCTTTACGTTCTCAATATATTTATCGTCGATCTCTTTGCCGATCACCTGGAATTTTCCGGATCTTAAGGCCTCCTCCTCCGAGGTGGTCTTTACTGTGGAAAGATCCTCGATGGCCAGGACCTCCTCCAGCACGCCCTTATCATGGGGCGGGGTGAACTGGGCGCCATCCTCCCAGTATACCTTATAGCCGTTGTATTCCGGAGGATTGTGGCTGGCAGTGATATTGATGCCGGCGATGCAGCCCAGCTCACGGACCGCAAAGGAAAGCTCCGGCGTGGGGCGCAGGGATTCAAACTTGTAGGCCTTGATCCCGTTGGCCGCCAGGGTCATGGCTGCCTCCATGGCAAATTCCGGGGACATCCTCCGGGAATCAAAGGCAATGGCAACGCCCTTTTCCTCTCCGCCCTGTTTTTTTATATAATTGGCAAGGCCCTGGGTCGCCCGGCGGACTGTATAAATATTCATACGGTTGATGCCCGCGCCGATGATGCCGCGCAGGCCCGCGGTACCGAACTCCAGATCCATATAGAACCGCTCTTTGATCTCATTTTCATCGTCTGCAATGGCCCTCAGCTCATTTTTCGTATCCTCGTCGAAATACGGGTCCGCAAGCCACTGTTCATAGATCTTCATGTAATCTTTCATGTGCTTTTTCACTCCCTCAATCTTTCTTTTTGTCCGCAGAACCAAAGTTGTCTCATGGTGCCATTATACTTCATTTATCTGAAAAAAGAAAGCATTAAATAATGCCGTCCACAAACCGTTTCCGGTTCTTTTCCTGGGCCTTCAGGCTTTCGATCTTTTCCGTATTCCTGGCCGGGATCCATGCTTTATTGGCATTATAATAGAAGTTGATCTGCTTCCAGTATTTCTCCGGATACAGGAACATGAAATACAGGCACTCCCGCTCCATCCGGCTCATGGGAAGCACCCGCTCATATGCCTCCAGCATCCCATTTCCCAGCCCGCAGTCCCAGTTGTGCTTCTCCATGACCTTCCGCATGAAATAATAAAGATCCTCCACCTGGAGCCCCAGATGCATCCGTCCGAACCCGGTGACGGCCACATAATCCCGTCCCATGAGAATATGGTGCTGGTTCAGCTCCCCGTGGCAGATGGAATACCGCTCCGTCCATCCCTTTTCGTCCCCGGGATACAGCTTTTTCATCCCCTCCGCCGCCAGAACGGCCTGCTGGTAAAAGGGCTCAAAGCTGGCAATGACGCAGAGCTCAAACTCGTTTTTCTGCTGTTTTCCCCGGATAAAGGCCCTGGCCTTCTTAAGCTCCCTGTTATGCTTTTCCATGGCCATAAAAAGAGGCGGGGACACCATGGACTTCATGTTCCACTCCTCCCTGGGCTCCACCTTTCTCAAAAGCTTATGGAGTACGGCGATCTGGCGCACCGCAGAAAGGATCTCTCCCGTATCCTTCAGATCGCATTCCCGGTCAGAAAACCAGTCCTTCACCACGTATCTGATTCCGTCGGAGGCAGTGGATAAAAGCTCTCCCTCTTTATTCCTCACATACTGGTCCACCCTGAGGCTTCCGGCTCCGGCCACGGCCCCCAGCACCAGTTCCTCAAACTCCAGGCGCTTTACGCTGCCTCTGTATTCCTTCAGAAGCTTCAGCCCCCGGTCCGTCTCAAAGATCCAGGCTCCGCGGCCCTTCCGCATGGACTCCACGTTTAACTCATACTGTCCGGCCACCTCTGTATTCCAGTCATTCATCCTGATCCCCTCCATATCCCTTCTGAACTACTTCCAGAATATGAAAGGGCCGGCCAGAATATGAGGACATTTTGGCCAGCCCATGGTTTCGCTCACAGATGAAATTTTTTCTGGGATCCCTCCAGTCCGGAAACGCAGACCTTCCCGCTCAGCCCTGGAGCTTTTCCAGCAGAAGCTCCCTCCGGTTTAAGGACGGGTCCTCCAGCACCAGTTCCAGCAGACGCCTGAGGGTCTCTCCGATCTCCTTTCCCTCCATACCGGCTGCCAGCAGGTCGCCGCCTCCCACAGCCAGCTCCTTTAAGGATACGCAGTCCCCGTCTTTTTCGATCTCCTCCCAAAGCCTGCGGATCTCTTCTGTCTGGGGATCTTTATCCAACGCCTTAAGCCGCAGGCAGCCGTCAAACTGGTACGGCGTCATCCGGCTTAAGAATCTCCGGATCCCTGGCTTTTCCGGCCCCAGAGGCGCCTGGGCAGCCCCTGCCATAGCCTTTCCGTTATCCACAGTCTCGTTGTCCAGCTTAAGGCCTTTCAGGATCCGGCGCACCATGTCCGGCTCCATATGGCGCAGGAATCCGGCCCAGCGCATGGATTTCTCCGGCGGAAGGAGAGCCAGGCAGGAAAAGGGCTCCGGCCTGGATGTCCCTCCGGCCATCCTCTCCCGCTCGGTCTGGAATACCAGGGGGAAATCTCTGGTCACATAGGGACTGATCCCCGTGTCCTCCACCATGGAGATCTTTTCCGGATGGGCGGAGGTCAGCAGCTTGGTAAGCTCCACCTGGATCCGCTCCTTGCTGACATTTTTAAGGTTCGGTGCGATCTCCCGGATGGCTCCATACGTCTCCCCTTCGATGGAAAATCCCAGCTGGGCTGCGAACCGGATGGCCCGGAGGATCCGCAAAGCGTCCTCTGTGAACCGGTCCCGGGGGCAGCCCACACACCGGATCACCTTTTTCTCCAGATCACCCATACCGTCAAAGGCATCCACGATCCCTGTCTCATGGCTGTACGCCATGGCGTTGATGGTAAAGTCCCGGCGTTTCAGATCCTCCAGAAGGCTGGATGTGAATTCCACAGAATCCGGGTGACGGCCGTCCCGGTACTCTCCGTCGATGCGGTAGGTGGTCACCTCATAGCCCTTGCGGTTTTTAATGATGGTGACCGTCCCGTGCTGCAGCCCTGTATCCACAGTCTTCCCGAAGATCTCCTTCACCTCTTCCGGCTTTGCGGAGGTGGTGATATCCCAGTCTCCAGGAATCCGGCCCAGAAGAGTATCCCGGACGCATCCGCCTACGGCAAAGGCCTCGAAGCCCCGTTCCCGTATTTTTTTTATGATCCATTCTGCCTCATAGGGCATTTCTATCCTTACATCCCGATTCATGGTCCTCCGCCTTTCCTGGCTGCACAGTCTGTCAGCCCCGCATATCCGAAAACACCGGCATCAGCCTTTTTGCCAGCGCAGCCGCCAGCACACAGAGCACAAAGTCCTCGCCCACAGTCAGCAGGAAGCAGTTGATGAACACCAGCTTCCAGCTGACAGCCGCCTGGAGCACATAATTGCTGCATACATAAAACCAGACCATGCCGCAGGCATAATCCGCAATCAGCCCCCAGACCGCCGAAAACAGAAGCCAGCCAAAAGAGTTCTGGCGGTGCAGCTCATGGATCCGCCCTGTCAGATATCCAGCGGCAGCAAATCCCATCAGAAACCCAAAGGTGGGCTTCAGCAGATAGGAAAGGCCGCCGCCGGAAGCAAACACCGGAATACCCAGGAGTCCCACCGCCAGATATGTGCATACGCTGAACAGCGCGCCCTTTGAGCCAAGGAGAAGCCCCGCCAGCAGCACGAAAAAGAACTGAAGGGTAAAGTGCATGGGCACCGGCTGGACCGGGATCGTGATCTTAAGAAACGCCCCGGCCGCGATCAGCGCCGTAAACAGCCCTCCATAGGCCAGGTCCTTTACGGACTGTCTGTTTTCTTTCATATATTAGTATGCCTTGCCCCAGTACACCATCTTTGTGGCCGGCTTTCCACAGTATACACAGGTATCAGCCAGCTTTTCCTGCTTAAATGGCATGCAGCGGGAAGTCACGCCCACTTCTTCCTTTAATTTATCCTCGCATTCCTGGCAGCCGCACCACATAGCCCGGATAAAGCCCGGCTTGTTGTCGGCAATGTCCTTCATCTCCTCCAGGCTGTGGGCGTCGTAAGTGTGGGCGTCCCTGTGGGCCTTTGCCCGCTCAAACATATCGTGCTGGATGGTCTCTAAAAGCTCGCCCACCTTTGCGGGGATCTCGTCGATGGCCACTGTGATCTTCTCATGGGTATCACGGCGCACCAGAACGGCCTGGCCAGCCTCAATGTCCTTGGGTCCTAACTCCACACGCACCGGGATCCCGCGCATTTCGGACTCGGAGAACTTCCAGCCCGGGCTCTTGTCAGAATCATCCACCTTCACGCGGAAATTGGAGAGCATGTCCTTCACTTCCAGCGTTTTTTCCATTACGCCCTCCAGATTCTGGCGGATCGGAACGATCACCACCTGGGTGGGAGCCACCTTCGGCGGAAGCACAAGTCCCTCGTTGTCGCCGTGTACCATGATGATGGCGCCGATCATACGGGTGGTCATGCCCCAGGAAGTCTGGTGCACATATTTTAACTGATTGTCCTTATCAGAATACTGGATGCCGAAGGCCTTGGCAAAGCCGTCGCCAAAGTTATGGCTGGTACCAGACTGGAGCGCCTTTCCGTCATGCATCAGCGCCTCGATGGTATAAGTGGCCTCTGCACCGGCAAATTTCTCCTTATCCGTCTTCTGGCCGCGGACCACCGGGATCGCCAGGAAGTCCTCGCAGAAATCTGCATATAAATTTAACATCTGGATGGTGCGCTCTTCCGCTTCCTCGGCTGTGGCGTGGGCAGTGTGGCCCTCCTGCCATAAGAACTCTCTGGAGCGGAGGAAGGGTCTTGTGGTCTTCTCCCATCTCACAACGGAGCACCACTGGTTGTATACCTTGGGAAGATCCCGGTAGGAGTGGATATCCCCTGCATAAAAATCGCAGAATAAAGTTTCAGATGTGGGTCTTACACAGAGACGCTCCTGTAAAGGCTCCAGGCCGCCGTGGGTCACCCAGGCAACCTCCGGTGCAAAGCCCTCCACATGATCCTTTTCCTTCTGAAGCAGGCTCTCCGGAATAAATAAGGGCATATATACATTCTTTACGCCGGTCTCCTTAAATCTCTTATCCAGCTCATTCTGGATATTTTCCCACAGGGCGTAGCCGTCGGGCTTAATGACCATGCAGCCCTTTACGCTGGCATAATCGCACAGCTCCGCCTTTTTTACCACATCCGTATACCACTGGGCGAAATCCTCTTCCATGGAAGTGATCGCTTCCACCATCTTCTTTTCCTTTGCCATGATGATCCTCCTTTATATTCTGTGCTGTCCGGGCGGCCGTCGGTTCCCATAAAGCGGGCCGGCTAAAACAAAAAAGCTGCCAGCCCCATAAAGGGACCGACAGCCGGCGTTACCACCCAATTTAGTTCCCGGACCTGCCGGAAACTCTCTCTTTTTCCGCTAACGCCGGAAATACGTTATGCTTCACAGGAACGGGGACATCCGCTTACTCCTCCGTCCGGTTTCCTGCCCGCATAAAGCTCCGGGACCGGTTTCAACGACGCGTACATAAAGGCTCCCACCGCCGCCTTCTCTCTGGGATGCCGCATTCCGTTTACTTTTTCCCTTCACTGCTTTTTCATATAGGTCTTATGTCCACTGATTTTAAAGGATTTTCAGTGGTTTGTCAAGTACCTGGATGGCCTGCCGGAGACAGCTTTTTCCGTTCCCGCCATCCGGGTCATCTGTTTTCCCGGCTGCAGGCCTGCAGCCGGTGCTCATATTTCTCCTTGGTGGCCAGTCCGCCGCGGATGTGGCGCTCCGCCTTGTTGATGTCCAGCACCACCCGGGCCTGGGCCGCCAGGGCGGGATTGATGTGGGTGAGGCGGTCGGTGACGTCTTTATGTACTGTACTCTTCGATATCCCAAACTTTTTCGCCGTCTGGCGCACCGTAGCATTCTCGTCTATGATGTAATTGGCGATCTGGACCGCCCGTTCTTCGATATATTCCTTCATGGGTCTTCCCCTGGGAACGTTTTGTACATCATATGAAACCCATGGAGCTGTTATGACCGCGGACCGGCGGCTTTCTTACGCCCTTGCCGGTTCCACGATCCGCATTCCCGACAGACTGAACAAAAATCTTCCCAGGGCATACTTCTGAAGGCGCATATAATCCTCCGGAGATACCTTCCCTCCAAAATTCAGGATCTCCATATCCCCTCCGGCTCCCTCCACAAAAATATCCGCAGAGGTGAATCCGTTTTTCAGATAGAACCGTCTTCTGGCGATCCTCTGCTCCTGGTTCTCCGCTCCCTCGTCCAGCCGCTCGATCAGGAGGACCACCTTCTTATCTGAAAAATATTGGCATATCTCCTGCATGATGAAGCTTCCGGTCCCTTTGCTCCGGATCTTTCCGGATACGGCCAGATAATCCACCATGACCATATTCTGATACGGGATGGCAACAGCAAAGCCCAGCAGTCTATTTTCATCGGATGCCGTAAAGACCCTGGCCTTTCTCCGCTTCACCGAATGCTTCAGGACAAAAAACGGCTTTCTCTCTCTTTTGGGGAAGGCTTCCATGTAAATACTTTTTATTTCCTTCCACTGACTGGCTTCTATTTCTGCAAATCTCATTTTTTCCTCCAGAATCTTGCATATTTTTCTTACGTAGTGTATCATAATATATACAGTAACTGTACAGTCAAGGGGAGATTCGTATGAAAAATAAGAAATATTTTCTTACCTCCGGGGAATTTGCAAAAATGAACGGGATCAACAAAAGGACTCTGCATTATTACAATGATATCGGCCTGTTCCGCCCGGAAATGATCGATGAAAACGGATATCACTATTACAGCCGCTTCCAGGCGGTGCAGCTGGAAATGATCCTGATCTTCCGGCGCCTGGGACTCTCCATCGAAGAGATCCGGACTTACACAGACCACCCGTCTGACGCTTCCTTTACCCAGATCATCAAGGAAAAGCTGGAGCTCATTGACCGGTCCATCTGCCAGCTCCTGGAGGTAAAGGCCTTTTTACAGCAGAAGCAGGAAAAGCTGGCGCTGGGGCTTTCGGCCAGCCATGGAAAGATCGAGCGGATCCATCTGCCTAAACGGCACATTCTGCTCTCTGCGCCCATCACCGGGGCTTACGATGAGCATGATTTTTCCGTAGCCGCCGATTTTTCTCTCCGTCTGAAAACCATCTTCGGTCTGTACGACAACTTCGGCAGCCGGATCTCCATCCAGAATATTTCTTCCGGAAATTTCAATGATTATGACTGCTTCTTTTCTTATGGCAGAAATGAGGCCGGACAGTATGATGCAGTGCTGCCTGCGGGAGAATATCTGCGGGCGTTCAGCGTAGGAAGCTGGGACCGTCTGAAGGACGTTTATGACCGTCTCCTGTCCTTTGCCCAGGAACATAAGCTCACACTGACCGGCTTCGCCTATGAGGAAGGGCTCAACGAAATGGCTCTGCGGGAGCTTGACGATTATATCACGATGATCACGGTCGCTTATACGGCGCAGCCGGCCTCCACGATCTCTTAAAACATCCCGGCAGCCGAGAACCAGAGAAAGAAGAAGGATCGGAGACAGGGGGCCTGTAAAAAAAACGCACGCCCCATAAGGACATCTGCCGGGGCTGTATCTTACCAGCGCCCCGGCACTCTCCTCCATCCGGCAGGAAACGCCCTGGTCCGTCCCGTAAAAAAACCCTGCCTCCCGGGATTCCCAGGAAACAGGGGCTTTCTGTTTTTACATACTCTCGTGGAACGTCCGCTTGATGACCTCCAGCTGCTGCTCTCTGCTGAGACGGCTGAAGTTCACGGCGTAGCCGGAAACACGGATGGTCAGGGTCGGATATTTTTCCGGATGCTCCATGGCGTCGATGAGGAGCTCCCGGTTCATGACGTTGACGTTTAAGTGATGGGCTCCCTGGATAAAGTATCCGTTTAAGATCATCACCAGGTTCTTCATCCGCTCCTCCTCCGATTTTCCAAGCGCCGTGGGCGTAATGGAGAAGGTGTTGGAAACTCCGTCCTGGCATACGGCCCGGTAGGGGATCTTAGCCACAGAGTTTAAGGACGCCAGCGCGCCGTGGCTGTCCCTTCCGTGCATGGGATTGGCCCCCGGGGCGAAGGGCTCTCCGGCCTTTCTTCCGTCTGGCGTCGTTCCCGTTTTCTTACCGTACATCACGTTGCTGGTGATGGTGAGAGCTGACAGCGTATGGATCGCATCCCGGTACAGGGCGTGCTTTTTAAGCTCTGCGGAGAAGAAGGACACCAGCTCCACGGCGATGTCGTCCACCCGGTCGTCATCGTTTCCGTATTTGGGGAACTCTCCCTCCACCTTAAAGTCCACGGCCACTCCGTTCTCATCCCTTACGGGCATCACCTTTGCGAATTTAATGGCCGATAAAGAGTCCACAGCCACGGAAAGGCCGGAAACGCCGAAAGCTGCCAGGCGCTCCACCCATGTATCGTGAAGGGCCATCTGGCTGGCCTCATAGGCATATTTATCATGCATGAAGTGGATGATGTTGATGGTGTCCACATAAAGCTCCGCCACATAGGCCAGGGTCTTCTTATAGTCCGCCAGCACATGGGAGTAGTCCAGGACCTCTTCTGTATTCTTTTCCAGTCCGGGGATCACCTGGAGTCCCTTTAACTCGTCCACGCCGCCGTTTATGGCGTAAAGCAGGCTCTTGGCCAGGTTGGCCCTGGCGCCGAAGAACTGCATCTGCTTTCCAACAGCCATGGCCGATACGCAGCAGGCGATGCAGTAATCGTCGCCGTACATGGGCCGCATCAGATCATCGTTCTCGTACTGGATGGAGTCTGTATCAATGCTCATCCTCGCGCAGTAATCCTTAAAGGCCTCCGGCAGGTTCTGGCTCCAGAGCACGGTCAGGTTGGGCTCCGGGGCGGTTCCCAGGTTGGTCAGTGTATGGAGATAGCGGAAGGTGTTCTTCGTCACCAGCGTCCGGCCGTCCACGCCCATTCCTCCAAGGCTTTCGGTCACCCAGGTGGGATCTCCGCCGAACAGCTCGTTGTACTCCGGCGTCCTCAGATGGCGCACCAGACGGAGCTTGATGATAAACTGGTCGATGAGCTCCTGGGCTCCAGCCTCTGTAAGGATCCCCGCCTCCATGTCTCTCTGGATATAAATATCCAGGAAGGTGGCGGTCCGTCCCAGGCTGGTGGCTGCCCCATTGTTTTCCTTGATCCCGGCAAGATAGGCCATATACAGGTTCTGGACGGCTTCATGGGCATTTTCCGCAGGCTTTGTGATATCGCAGCCGTACTTCGCAGCCATGTCCGCCATCTTCTTTAAGGCGCGGATCTGCTCGCTCACATCCTCTCTGAGACGGATCCTCTCGTCGGTCATGGGCCCGTCTAAAAGCTTCAGGTCTGCCTTTTTGGACTCAATGAGGAAATCTGTGCCGTAAAGGGGGACACGGCGGTAGTCGCCAACGATCCGGCCGCGGCCATAGGCGTCGGGAAGTCCTGTCAGAAGTCCTGCGCTCCGGGCCACACGGATCCGCTCCGGGTATGCGTCGAATACACCGTCGTTATGGGTCTTTCTGTATAGATTAAAGTGCTTTTCCACGTCCGGATCCAGCTGGTAGCCGTACTGCTCCAGGGCGCTCTTGGCCATCCGCATGCCGCCGAAGGGATTGACGATGCGCTTTAATGGCGCGTCGGTCTGGAGCCCGACGATCACTTCATTGTCTTTATCAATATAGCCGGGAGCAAAGTTGTCGATGCCGGACACCACTGTGGTATCCACGTCCACAATGCCCTTTTTTACCTCCTCCAGGATCAGGCCGTGAGCCTTTTCCCATACTTTTTTCGTCTTTTCCGTGGTCCCCTCCAGAAATCCATCTCCGCCTGCATAGGGCGTATAGTTTTTCTGGATAAAGTTCCTTACGTTGACCACATGGCGCCACTCGCCGGTCTTAAAGCCTCTCCATGCTGTACAGTTTACATCGATACTCATATTGATCTCCTTTCACCCTGTCACAGACCACGTTTTGTGATCCCAGTCTCTTCCATCTGATCTCCAATGCTCCTCAGACCCTCAGCCGTTTTTCAGCCCGCAGTTCATACGCTCCTGCCATTGGACAAGAGCTCCGCTCTCCATGGGCGGCACGCCCTCCAGAGGATATGGGATTCCCATGGCGCGGTATTTGGGCACCCCCAGAACATGATATGGAAGCAGCTCCACCCGCTTCACATTCCGTATTCCCTTTACATACTCTGCCAGACCCGCCAGATGGTCCTCTCCGTCCGTAAGGCCGGGAACCACCACATGGCGGAGCCACAAGGGAACCTCCATGGACTGGACCGCGTCCAAAAATTCCTCATAGGCATCCATGGACCGGCTGGTGACAGCCTGATACCCTTCTGGCGTATAATGCTTCACATCCAGAAGCACCAGATCCGTATTTTTGAGGATCTCCCCATAACCGCCGCAGCCCACTCCCGCCGTATCCAGGCAGGTATGGATCCCACGGCTTTTACACAGGGCAAGGACCTCTGTCAGAAATTCCTTCTGTAACAGCGGCTCCCCTCCGGAAAACGTAACGCCTCCGTCGGCCCCGTAATAGGGTTTAAACCGCATCAGCCGGTTTACAGTCTCCTCCGGAGATTCCAGGGTCCCCCCTCCGCAGAGCTCCCACGTATCCGGATTATGGCAATACCGGCACCGCAGGCGGCAGCCCTGTAAAAAAATCACCGTGCGGATCCCGGGTCCGTCCACAAGCCCCATGGATTCCCAGGAATGGATCCGTCCCATGGCCATACGATCTCCTCCTTCTCAGCAAAACCAGATGAAACTCCTCTCAGTTCCAGATCTGCCCTGGGGCCCCGTTCACGCCTTCCTGCAAAGCAAAAAAGAGCCGTCCATCCGGGCAGATTGCCCAGACGGTCGGCTCAGCAAGATCATACTTCATGTGGTTTCTTCCACTTCCGTCAGTCATATGATGGTTCCACTATACAAAAGATTCCTGGAACTGTCAAGATGGAACTGCAAATTTTTTACTTTCTTTTTTCCTCCACCTGGTACACGTCCGTCCTCCGGCTTTCCAGGGACGGCATCCGGCGGCGGATCGCATCGACATGATCCAGATCGAGCTCTCCATAAAAGACCCCTGTTTCCCGTCCGGCCCGTACCAGGACCTTTCCCCAGGGATCGATGAGCATACTGTTCCCATAAGCCGTATAGGCCGGCTTCACCCCGGTCTGGGCTGCCGCGATCACATAGCAGCCGTTTTCCACGGCCCTGGCCCTGAGGAGAAGCTCCAGATGCTCCTCCCCGGTCTCCTTTGTGAAGCTCACCGGAACAAAAAACACTTTAGCTCCTTTTATGGCCAGCAGACGGTACAGCTCCGGAAACCGCACATCGTAGCAGATGGACATTCCGAAGCACCCCAGCTCTGTTTCCGCCGTCACCACTGTGTCTCCAGGGCGGATCCGGTCCGATTCCCGGAACGGCCGGCCGTCGGCCAGGGTGATGTCAAAGGTATGGAGCTTCCTGTATCTGGCCAGGATCCCGCCGTCGGGTCCTATGAGCACGCTGGTGTTGCAGGCCCGTTTTTCTCCCGGGATCTCCTCCGTAATGCTGCCGCCATGGATATAGATTCCATGCTCCGCCGCCTTTTCCATGAGCCGCCCGGTGGAATATCCAGGGATCGGCTCCCTTCCTCCGCCGGGACCTGTGTTTTTCCCGATCAGGTTCATGACCTCGGGAAAGCACACCAGCTCCGCCCCCGAAGCCGCCGCCTCATCGATCCAGGCACAGGCGTCCTCAAGATTCTTTTCCTTATTGTTCTGGGTGTCCATCTGGACCATTGCGATCTTATATTTCCGTTTCATGGACTCCTTTCCCGGACCATTCATGTCCGCCAGAAAACTCCCCCGCCCTATTTCCTGTGCTCCGTATGCAGCAGCAGATGGGCTTTATGGGAATTGGGCTTTTCAAAAAATTCCTCGTACATAGCCTTCACGTCCGGATTTTCATGGGAATACCGGAGTCTGGCGCCGGCGTCCAGATAATAAAGCTGCCTTCCCCGTTCAAAGGCCAGCTCCTTCCCATCGTGGATGGGCTGTCCGCCTCCGCCCACACAGCCTCCGGGGCAGGCCATGACCTCCACGAAGTCGTAATGGACCTCTCCCCGGTCGATCCGCTCCAGAAGAGCCCTGGTGTTTCCCAGGCCGCTGACTGCTGCCGTCCGGAGCACCAAATCGTCGATCTTGAATTCTGCCTCCTGGACGCCGTTGTTGGCGTTGAAGCCCAGGCTGCGCACTGCCCGGAAGGCGTCTGCCGGAGCATTTTTCCCTTTCAGGGCAAAGTAGGCCGTCCTCAAAGCCGCCTCCATGACGCCGCCGGTGGCCCCGAAGATGACTCCGGCTCCGGTCCCCTCCCGCATGGGGCTGTCGCTTTCAATATCGTTTAAGCCCTCCGGCCTTATGTGGGCGGACCGGATCATCCGTACCAGCTCTCTTGTGGTCAGGACTGCGTCCACATCGTGGCCTGCGTATTCCTCATAAAACAGCTCCATCTCCCGCTCCGCCTTCTTGGCCACGCAGGGCATGATGGAAACTGTGAAGATCCGCTCCGGGTCCACTCCCAGCTTCTGGGCATAATACGTCTTCATCACCGCTCCGAACATCTGCTGGGGCGATTTGGCCGTGGACAGATATTTCACCATATGGGGGAACTGGGTCTTTACGAACCGGATCCAGCCGGGGCAGCAGGAGGTGAACATGGGTCTGTCCCTGAATTCGCCTTTTGTAAACCGCTCCAGGAACTCACTGGCCTCCTCCATAATGGTCAGATCCGCCGAAAAAACCGTATCAAAGGCGTAGTCCACGCCCATGCGCTTTAAAGCGTCCATGATCCGGCCGATGGTGGCCTCCTCCGGGGAAAGCCCCAGCTCCTCGCCCCAGGCAGTCCGCACCGCCGGAGCCACCTGGGCCACTACGATCTTATCCGGATCCTCGATGGCCTCCCAGACCTTTTCCGTATCGTCCCTGGCAGTCAGTGCCCCCACCGGGCAGTGGGTGATGCACTGGCCGCAGAGCGAGCAGTCCGCCTCCTCGATGGTCTTTCTGCCGGAAACATTGATGGTCACCCGGGAACCGGTCCCCTCCACGGTCCAGATCCCCAGTCCCTGGACCTTTTCACAGATCTGGACACAGCGCATACATTTGATGCATTTTTCAGATTTTCGCAATAATGGAAAATTTTTATTCCACGGCTGGTGTTCCAACGTATGGTGGAAGGGAATTTCCAAAATATTCAGATCATTGGCGATCTTCTGAAGGCTGCAGTTCCCGCTCCTCTGGCAGGTGGCGCAAAGGCAGTCGTGCTGGGACAGGAGAAGCTCCACGATCTTTCTCCTGTGGCGGCGGACCTTGGGACTGTTGGTATAAAGCACCATGCCCTCGGCCACCACGTTGTTGCAGGAGGTGATCAGCCGATCCTTTCCCTCCAGCTCCACCACACAGACGCGGCAGGCGGCGATCTCGTTGATATCCTTTAAATAGCACAGACTGGGGATCGGAATCCCGCATCTGGCTGCGGCGTCCATGATCGTCGTTCCTTCTCTTACCTGGATCTTCTTTCCGTCGATCGTCACATTTACCATATCGTATCCCTGCCTCCCTTAAAGATTCCATAGCCAAAGTGGTCGCAGCGCAGGCACCGGTCGGCCTCCTGTCTGGCCTCCTTTTCTGTCATGCAGTTCTCTACGCCTTCAAAGTCATGGACCCGCTGGCAGGCCTTCCGCTCCGTCAGGTTGACCCGTCCGCAGGGCGTCCGGTCCTCCAGATTGGCGTCCGGGATCTCTACATCACAGGAGATCTCGTGGCGGAAGCCCAGATATTCGTCGATGTTGGCCGCCACCACCTTGGCTGCCGCAATGGCCTTGATGACCGAGGCCGGTCCGCTGGCACAGTCGCCGCCGGCAAAGACGCCCGGCATGTTTTCAAAGTCTCCTGTGCTCCTGGTGATGATCTTTCCTCTCTGGACCGGGACCCCTGCCTCTTCAAAATGGCTGGTTTCGATATCCTGGCCGATGGCCCGGATCAGCACATCGCAGGGGATATACACGTCCGGCTCTCCTGTGGGCTGGATCCCGGCGCGGCCGTCCTTTATGGCGCTGACCATCTGGGGCGTGGCCCAGATCCCCCGGACCCGTCCGTTCTCATCCACATCGATGGAGGACGGTGCCTTTAAGGTCAAAAGCTCGATCCCTTCGGCCACGGCTCCCTCGATCTCCTCCGGCAGGGCCGTCATATCGTGACGCCGTCTGCGGTACAGGATGCTGACCTTCTCCGCGCCCATGCGCTTTGCCGTCCGCACCGCATCCATGGACACGTTGCCGCCCCCGACCACCACCACCTGCTTTCCTGTGAGGTCCGGCAGCTCCCCAAGGCCTGCGCTCCGTAAAAATTCCACCGCCGACAGCACGCCGTCTGCGTCCTCATGGTCCAGGCGCAGCTTCTTATCAGCGCTGGCTCCGATGGCGATGAGGATAGCGTCATATTCCTTCTGGAGCTCCTGGATGGTGATGTCCTTTCCGATCTTTAATCCATGCTTCACCTGAACGCCTGTTTTTAAAATACTGCGGATATCGTCCTCCAGCCGCTCCTTGGGAAAACGGTAATTGGGGATCCCGTACCGGAGCATGCCGCCCAGCTCCGGAAGCATCTCATAAACCGTGGTCTGATGGCCCATGAGCTGTAAGTAATAGGCCGCGCTCAGGCCTCCGGGGCCTCCGCCGATGACGGCGATCTTTTTTCCCGTGGACGGAGCCGGAGCCGGGGGATCCACCTCTCCCGCAAAATCCGCTGCCACCCGCTTCAGCCCGCGGATGTTAATGGCGTCGTCCACCATGTTCCTGCGGCACATGGACTCGCAGGGGTGTTCGCATATGAAGGCGCAGGAGGTGGGGAAGGGATTGTCCTTCCGGATCAGGCGGATGGCGTCCGCATACCTGCCCTCCCGGACCAGGGCGATATATCCCGGGATATCCACATGGGCCGGGCACAGGGTCACGCAGGGCACCGGCTGGGAGGCCACACAGGTACAGCGGCCGTGCTTCACATGCTCGATATACTCGTCCCGGTAGCCGGTCAGCCCCTTATAGACCATATTGGCCGCCTCATATCCAATGGCGCAGTCGGCGGCTTCCATGACCGCCAGAGCCGTCTCCTCCATCAGCTTTAACGTGTCCATGGTAGCCTTTCCGTCCAGTACGTCCTGGATCAGAAACATCAGCTGCTTTAAGCCGATCCGGCAGGGCACGCATTTCCCGCACGTCTGGGCGTAGCACAGCTCCAGAAACGCCCGGGCCAGGTCCACGGGACAGAGTCCCGGCTGGCTCGCCTCGATCCTTCGTTCCAGGTCCTTATAAAGCCCCTCCATGACGATCTTTGCTCTCGTCGGAGAGACCATTTCCAGTCTGCTCATGAGCATCGCTCCTTCCTGCGGCATTCGCCGCTGTCCTTCTAAGAATCAAACATTCGGTCTTTCGTCTTTCATAAGTTTGATTTTACACATATTTTCTGTAAAATGCAAGAAAATTCCAAAAAAGCGCCAGACCGGATCTCTGTGTATCCAGTCTGGCGCTTTCTCTGTTTTTTATAATACCTTGCTTAAGAAGGAGCGCAGACGCTCTGATTTGGGATTTGTAAAAAATTCCTCCGGCGGGGCCTCCTCCACAAAATCGCCGCCGTCCAGGAACATGACACGGTCGGCCACCTCTCTGGCAAAGCCCATCTCGTGGGTCACCACCAGCATGGTCATATGCTCCTTTGCCAGCTCTCTCATTACGTTTAATACCTCGCCCACCATTTCCGGGTCCAGGGCCGAGGTGGGTTCGTCAAACAGCATCACATCCGGCTTCATCATCAGCGCCCGGACAATGGCGATCCTCTGCTTCTGGCCGCCGGAAAGCTGTCCCGGATAAGCGTCCTTTTTGTCTAAAAGTCCCACGCGGGCCAGGAGCTTTTCGGCTTCCTTTACGGCATCCTCCTCCTTCACTCCCAGAAGCTTCACGGGAGCGATGGTCATGTTTTTCATGATGCTCATATGGGGGAACAGGTTGAACTGCTGGAACACCATCCCCATCTTCCGTCTCAGCAGATTGATATCCGTATTTTTATCGGTGATATCCGTTCCCTCAAAAAAGATATGGCCGCCGGTGGGCTCCTCCAGCAGGTTCATGCACCGGAGGAACGTGGATTTTCCGGAGCCGGACGGCCCCACCACAAATACGACCTCTCCCTTTTTAATGGTGGTGGTAATGTTCTTCAGCACGTCCACCCCGTCAAAGGATTTACATAATTCCTTTACCTGGATCAGCGGCTCACCTGCGCCGATCTCCCGGTTCTTTGTCTGATTTTCCGCCATGACTTACCTCTTTTCATTCTTTCTGAGCCTGGTTTCCAGTTTTCCCACCATATAGGTCAAAAAGGTCACGATCATCCAGTAGATTAATGCCACCGTAAAAAGCGGGAGCACCACGTTATAGGTACGGCTCCGGATGATATCCGCTCCCCTTGTCAGATCCTGGAGGGCAATGAAGCCGGATACGGAGGTCTCCTTTAAAAGGGCGATGAACTCGTTGCAGAGGGCCGGCAGGACATTTTTAAAGGCCTGGGGCAGGATAATATACCAGATGGTCTGGGCGTAATTGAAGCCCAGGCTTCTTCCCGCCTCGAACTGTCCATTGTCGATGGACATGATGCCGGACCGGAATATCTCCGCCACATAGGCTCCGGAGTTGATTCCAAAGGCCAGGATCGCGCAGAGCAGCTTGGAGGAGTCCGGAGACGAAAAAATAAAGTAATATGTGATCATCAGCTGGACTGTCACCGGCGTTCCGCGGATCACAGAAAGATAGGCGCGGCAGAACACGTTTAAGACCCCAAGCTTCCCTGTCCTTTCATAGGTGGAGCGCACGGTCCCCACCAGGAACCCAAGAAAAATGCCAAGGAGCACGGCAAATAAAGTAACGAGGAGGGTCGTTTTCAGACCTCCCAGAATGTACTTTACGAACCGGTCGTCGGCGACAAAGTTGTTGTAAAATTGTTCCGCTGTAAGCTGCTCTTCTAAGTTCACGTTTTCATTCCTTTCTCTGTTTTTCCAGCCGTTTCCTCCGGTCTGGAATTATTTTTATGACACGACAATGGGGCTGCCGCAGAAGAAATTCAGATCTCCTCCCCTGCGACAGCTCCATTATTTTCCAGTTACATGTTCATTTTACACTATATAGGCCAGATTAAAAAGCCCTTTCCATAATTTTCCATTCCTTATTCTGCCGGGATATATTTGTTCACGATCTCGTCGATGGTCCCGTCTTCCTTAAGCTCGGCGATGGCTGCATTTAACTTCTCAAGGAGCTCTGTATTGCCCTTTTTCACTGCAATGGCATACTCTTCTTTTCCAAGCTCCTCACCGGCCTGCTTTAAGTCATCGTTCTGGGAAAGGAATACGTTGGCCGGAGCCTTGTCTAAAAGGACCGCGTCGATCTTGCCCTGCTTTAAGGACTGGACTGCCTCAAAGAAGGTATTATAACGCTCCACCTTATCGTCGCCGCAGATGTCAGAGGCTGTGGTATCGCCGGTGGTTCCAAGCTGGGCTCCCACAACGTGGCCAGCCAGGGTATCTTCTCCTGTGATCTCTGTATTGTCAGCCTTTACCAGGATCACCAAAGAGGAGGAGGCGTAGGTATCTGTAAAGTCCACGGAAGCCGCACGCTCCGGATTTACGGTCATGCCGGCCATGGCAAAGTCACACTTTCCAGAGGCCACAGACGGGATAATGGCATCGAAGGCCATATCCTCCACCTTCAGCTCCATACCTAACTTCTCAGCAATGGCTCCTGCGATCTCCGGGTCGATGCCCACGATGGCGTCGCCGTCATGGAACTCCCAGGGCTCGAACTCTGCGTTGGTAGCCATAAGGATGGTGCCGCCAGCGGCTGCCTCTTCTCCGGCCTTTGTCTCCTCAGCGGAGCTCTCTGCTCCCTTGGCGTCTTCCTTTGCCGCCGTTGTCTCAGTCTTTGTATCTGCCGCTGTCGTCTCAGCCTTTTCTCCGCCGCCGCATGCAGTCAGAGCCGCTGCCATGGCTGCTGCCAGGATCACTGCTGTTGCTTTCTTCATCATCTTCATCATTTTTCCTTCCCTTTCTGCTTCTTCATTCTGTCTGAAATCTCATTTTGAATATTTATTCATTTTTTTGTATTGGCTATGGGTATTATACCTCTTTTAAAAGAAAAAGCAAGGGATATTTTATAAATTTTTTTATAAATCTTTCAAAAGCTTTTTTAAGAGCAGCTCCCGGCTGTTGATGAACATTTCCATCACCTGATAGCTTTCCGTTTCCTCATAGGCACAGGGATGGACCTCCCCGTCATCGAAGGAAAGGATCCTGGCCCCCGGAAGGCCCAGAAGGATCGGAGAGTGGGATACCATAAAAAACTGCGCCCCCTGTCTGGCGCACTGGAAGATCTCCATTAAAAGCGTAAGCTGTCTCTGGGGGGAGAGGGCCGCTTCCGGCTCGTCTAAAAAATACAGGCCTCCAGGCGTCAGATACTTCTGGGCCACAGCCAGAAAGCTCTCTCCATGGGATTTTTCATGATATTTCTCTGAAGGATGCAGAAAATCCGCATATTCCTCTTCTCTGGTGGCTACATTGTAAAAGCTCTCAGCCCGCAGAAAATATCCCCAGGACGGTTTTTTATATCCCCGCACCAGCCGGAGGGCCCTCCACAGTTCTGAATGAGAGTCATAGGTGGAGAAATGGTAGTTTCTGGACCCTCCCTCGGGATTAAACCCGGCCGCAATGGCCATGGCCTCCAGGAGCGTGGATTTCCCGCTGCCATTCTCCCCGACAAAGCATGTGACCGGAGCGTCAAATTCCAGCGCCTCCAGGCCCTCCAGCGCCGGGATCCGCCTTAAATAGCTGTCCTGGCCGATCTTCTCCCACTCAATAACTGCCCTTTTTATAAACGGCTGGTTCATGCATCCATCCTTTCTGCGATCTTCCGGCTTTCCTTTGCGATCACCTGGAGGATCCCCTTAAGCTCCCTGGAGGCGGCCTTTTCGCCTCCCAGCTGGGCGTATAGGTGTACGTTGGCCGCCGCCCCGCAGATCTCCCTCCGTTCCCTTCTCTGGTCCTCCAGGCTTTTTTCCAGCTCTGAGACCTGTTTGGAAAGCCGGGATTCTGCCTCTTTTATCCGCTCTGCCTCATTTTCTGCCTTCCTCAGCTCCTCCTCCAGCTCCTTCTTCCGCTCCACGAGCCGTTTTCCTTTCAGCCTTTCCCTGTAAAGCAGAAGACCCAGGATCAGGGTCCCGGAAAATCCTGCCGCTGCTGCCATCATCCACATCCGTTCCTCTTCCTCCATTTAAGCGTCCTGTTTCCGTTCTGTTCCCTCCTGGCCGGACCGGATGGTCCTCCGCATTTCCTTCAGGTCCATGAACTTATCCAGATACGGATACCCTTCCAGACCTGCCTCTCTGCTGCCTGGCTCCTTTAAGATAAAAACTGCCGGCCCCTTACCGTCTCCGTCCTCATGATCCACATATTTTAAGAATTCCCGGTCCAGGATCCACACATCGGGCTTTTCCTTTTTCAGCTTCTTCCGGACCTCCTCCCAGGAAACTCCCGAAACTGCCAGCCGGTAATACTGCCCCAGGGCCGCCTTAAGCCCGCTTCCGTAGATCCGGTCCCCTGTGACGATGCCCAGCACCTTCCGGGCCGAAAACGCCTCCTCCTTCCACCTGGTGAAATCAATGACCGGCGTATTATAAAGGGCAAAATCCATGTTCTCCCTGTTTTCCTCATAAAAGCTCCGGGCCGCCAGACAGATTCTGCGGCACAGCTCCTCAATATCCAGGCGGATATCGGATCCGTCCTCCGTATCCAGGTTACAGATGCTGCTGCCGCAGTTGAGCCCCAGGTGGAACCGTACCTCCGTGTCGGGTGTATCGTTGTCGAAGCCCTTGTTCTGGTGCAGGTACTCGCATCTCAGCTGCCACAGCCGCTCCCCGCAGATATACGGCGCTTCGTCAGCCGGGTCCTTTTTTAGGAACGGGGTCCCGTATGTATCCACCCACTGGGAATACTGCCGCCCGGTATCCCGGCTGGGCTCCCCGGATCTGTCCCGCAGGATCCTCCCGTCCCGGCCTCGCTTTACCAGCTCCGGAAACGCGATCCCGCCGCAGATATCCGGCAGCGTCACCGCCAGCGCCAGGGCCGACTGAAACCGCCCGTCCTCGATATTTTCCTCGATCTCCCGGATCCTGTCTAAAAATGTAAAGCTCACATCGCTGCGATCCATGGCGCACTCCTTCCTTTGTCCTCCGCTCTGCGGCCCGCCGCTCCGGGGCTGCTCTTTCTGTCCCGGGATCCGGCCCTGCTTCCTGTCCTCCAGAGGTCACAGGCCAGGGCCGCTCCCTGTCCTCTACCCCAGGACCGCCCGGACCATATCCAGCACAAGGATCACGACCACTATGGTCCACACCCGGATCCTTGCCTTTTCCCCGAGAGTGGTATTGACCACGGCGATCCCCGCCATGGTTGCGGCAAGGCCTGCCAGCCCCGGATAATGGGTCCCTGTCGTCCCCTGGGACCAGACCGGAAGCCCCAGGGCAGAGAAGATCCTGTCTCCGGGACAGACGCCCGCCGGGCCTCGGCTGGCTCCAAAAAGGAATCCTCCCACAATAAGCAGGATCCCCAGTATCCGCCTGATCCACATCCTTTTTTCCACAGGATCATTCCTCCCCTCTGTGGATATACATTCTTATCTTTTCCGCTTCCCCTTCTCCCTGTACCATACAGAGATATTCCCAGCCGTACCGTTCATAAAAAGAAGTATGATCGGTGATCAGATACAGAGGATCGATCCCCTTTTCCTTCATGTCCGCGCACACGTACCGCAGCAGCGAGCCGGCAACGCCCCGGCCCCGCCAATCCTCCTCTGTGTATACAGCACACACATTGGGAGCCAGATCCTTCCGGTCATGAAAATCATTCTCGATCACTCCCATGCCGCCGATGATCCGCTCCCCGTCCAGCGCCATATACCACTGGGGAACCGGGCCCTTCTCCTCCAGGCACTCCTCCATGCTCTCCATATACGCCTCCAGTGGGATCCTCCATTTTTCATGGAACCACCGGGCCGCCTGTTCCTTAAGTTCCGGCCGGTCTGTGAGCCGCACGATCTTATAGTCCATTTTTCTTCCTCCTTCTTTCCTCCAGCATCATACCGGCGTTCCCACCTCGATCAGATTCCCGTCTGGATCATAGAACCGGACCACTCTCTGGCCCCAGCTATGGGTCATGGGCCGGTTCACATACTGTACCTCCGGATACAGGCGCTCCAGCTTTTCCACAAAGCAGTCAAACTCCCGCTCCTCGAAATACAGCTCACAGGAATTGTTCTCCGGGATCACCTCCCGCCCCAGGAACTTTTTCCACAGCTTCTCATCCTGGAGCACCAGGCCCTCCGTCAGGATCACGTTTCCATCCTGATCCACCACCGTGTCCAGGCCGAACAGGTCATGGTAAAACTTTATTGACCGCTCCATGTCCTTCACAACGATCAGTACATTCCTTAATCTCATCCTTTAATCTCCATTCTCAATCTCTCTCAAAGCCCAGATACCTGGTTCCCTGGAAAGAAAGCCGTCCTGTGTCTCCATCAGCTAACATCCCGTATTCCGGCCCGGAAACGGAAAGCTCCATCCGGTCTCCGCTTTCCACCTGGAAGGTGACAAAATACTTCGTGGAGGATGTGTCCGTAAAGCCGTGGGCCCCCGAAACGTCTCCCGCATTGGCATGGCGGTGATGGGTCACATGTATGCGCTTGGCTGTGACCGCTGCCTCCACCGTCAGCCGCGGCGAGTGGTTATTCTTATTCCAGGTGCTGAGCCCCTTTGCTATGGTCATGATGAATGTCCCCAGGACCATGAAAAAAACGATTGGAAATAATATGCCGAACAGGTCAAACATCCCGGATCCCTCCTTCTGCAACAGATTCTTTTCTGATTACAGGCTACCACATTTTTATTTTCTGCACAAGATTTTCCAGAAAACTTTCCCTGGAACATGTGTCAAGGAAAAATAAATTTTACTTGACATTTTATATGTCTGAAATATAATGATGTTAGGGAGGTGGCGTATGAACAGCTATGCAGAATACATCAAGACAGTGATCGGGCAGGAGCCTGAAAATAAGCTTCTGGAAGCAAGCGTTTTATATCAAAGATCATTCGGCACTATTCCTGAGATGACCTACTATAAAACACTGGAAAGAATGAGCAGGCAAGGCTCCCTTGTACATCTTGCCAAAGGCTTATATTACAGACCAAAGAAATCACGATTTGGAGCAATTCCGATCAGCGAAAAAGAAATTGTCGGTCACTATACGAGTGATGGGAAAGGCATTGTAATTGGTTACAGACTTTACAATCAGAAAGAACTGACAACACAGATCAGTAAACGGGTTGAGATCCTTTCTTCTGCCATTTCAGAGCAAAAGAAAAATATCAATAACGTTTGCGTGACATACAGTGGGGTTGCTTTGACGCAGGATACGATCCCGGTAATTGAAACACTGGAGATTCTTCAGAACTATAAGTCCATTGAAGATATCAGTAAATCCGCACTGGCTGCATATATGAGAGAATTCGCACTTGGATACTCTGATACTGCCGCAGTATTTGTCCTTAAAAATCGGAAGTATAAGAAATCAACCATTGCATTTCTGGAGAGATTTCTGAATTACTTTGGTGTTGAAAACACCTTATGCCAGTTCTTATCAGCACTCTCATCATATGCGATTCCGGAAATGGAGGAATTCTATGAACCTGCACAAGCATAGAGAAGAATTTGAAGAACTGATCGCTATCTCAGCAGATTATATTGGAGTCCCTGCCGATGCAGTCCGCAGGGATTACTATATTGTTCAAATGATGCAAAATCTTCAAAACAGCGAATACGCCGAAGCCTGTGTGTTTAAGGGAGGGACCTCTCTCAGTAAATGTTACCCAGGGTCTATCAATCGTTTTTCTGAGGATATTGATCTGACCTTCATACCTGTAGAGGATATGAATAATAAAAAATACAGCAGGGCCTTAAAAAGGATTGAGAATACGATCTCAGCTGGTTTTCTGATGGAGAAAATAGAGGCTGAGCGTAATGACCGGAACAAAAGCGCATATGTCTGGCCTGAAAATGAAAGCCGGGAAACCTGTCGCATAAAGCTGGAGATTGGCTCCAGTGTCAGACCGGACCCTTTTTCAAAGAGAAGTATGAAAACCTATATTCAGGAATACCTTGACGCAAAAGGCATGCATAATGTTGTGGAAGAATTCGATCTGCAGGAAGTCAATGTGAATACACTTGATATCACACGAACCTTCCTGGATAAGGTGATGTCTGTTAAGAGACATGCAATCTGCGGAACGCTTCCAGGAAAGGTGCGTCACATATACGATGTTACAGTCCTTCTGGATCGCAGTGACATCCAAAAATTCCTAAAGGATACGGAACATCTGAAGCAGCTTTTAAGCCTTACAAAAGAAACCGACAGCTTCTATCTTCAGAAACGTAATATTTCTGAAGAATATGATCCGATGAGGGCATATGCCTTTGAAAACTGGAAACAGTATTTCAACGATGAAATTCGTAGCCGATACGAAACACTTCATGAGGATCTGCTCTATACATCGGATCGCCAGAGCTTTAAAAAAGCAATTCAGGCATTTGAATTTATCAGTCAGCTGTTTGCTTCAATCGGTGAATAAACAATTTAATCCCCAAGGATCTCCCGGCTCACGATCCCGGCCTGGTCTCCCACATATGTCTGGGCCAGCTCGTACAGCAGAACGTGATCGTCCGGCGGCATCTTGCAGAACCATTCCCAAAGGAACTCCCCCTCCGGCGTATAACAGGAAACTACCATCAGCGGCTCCTCACGGTATTGGAAGTACAGAGCCGTCTGCTCTGAAAAATAGTAAAATCCGATCCGGTAACACTGCTCTCTCCCTTCCAGCAGGATCACAGGGCTATGATGATCCGTACTTCCTTCGCCGTTCCTGCTGTCCAGCGCTGTCAGCGGACGGAACCGCTTTAACCCCATACAGTAGCCTGTTGCCTTATTAAAAACGTCGTCCTCTTCGACCGTCCAGACGTCGGTTTCTGCCTTGCAGGTCACATTGTGGAAGTACAGTGTATGATCCCGCTCCAGCTCTCCCCGGGAAAATACCCTGTCCCTTCTGCCGTATCTGCCGCCTGCTGCCAGGATCCCTCCCATCATTACGGCTCCTGCCAGGAAAAAGAGCAGATGGTTCCAGTTTTTTCTTCTCTCATTCAATTTTTCTCACCAGCTCCCCTTCCTCATAGCCATAGACCAGGTCATACAGCTTCGCATAATCGTCCGGCGGCAGCGTGCAGTAGCCTCCCCAGATCTCTTTACCATCCGGCCCGCTTCTGGAAGCGATTACGACCGGGTTCTCCCTGTGCGCGGAATCATAGGAAAGCTGGCCTTCCGGATCAAAAAAGCTGATCTGGATCCTGTATTCCTCTCCGCACAGGAATACTGCCGTCCTAGGTTCATCCATGACGCATCCCAGTATCATCTCTGTCACTGCAATATACCGGAATTTTTTTAGGCTTTTGCAGAGAGAGATCACTTCTTCGCACACCTCTTCCTCATTAACCCTTCGCGCGCTGAACGTTCTGGGACATGTATGATTTTCAATATAAAGAGCGCTTCCAGCCAGCTCCCCGGCGGAAAACAGCCTGGAATCATCCCGGCTGGCCAGGAAAACGCAGAACAGCAGAAGCACCGCCACCATTCCGGCCGCCAGGGAAATAAAATGACCTGTTTTATTACGTTTCATCATATGGCAATTTTACTATTTCCCAGTCAGAATGTCCATCTGTTTTAAGCGAAGGAAACCATATCTGCCTATTCTGAGTATGTGGAAAGCCGCAGGCAGACGGCCCGCGGCTTCTCAAAGGAGTATGTATGACAATATAGAGAAACTGGCATTAGGAATTTTTCTTCGCCGCCTCCCGGCGCTGCTTAAGCTCCGCGCGCATGGTCTTTGCGAAGGCTGGCGTAATGGGATAAAGCTTCACCAGGATCACCGTAACGATCATTAACACAATGGGATAGGCGATCTTTAAGTTCACGATCATGTCGATGACCTCCTGGGAGGTCTCTGAGGCACTGTACCCCACAGACGCCAGGGCAACGCCCACGATCATGGTGGAAAAGCTGGAGCAGAATTTCTTCATAAAGGTGATCGTGGCGTTGATGAACCCGGCCTGGGCCGTTCCAAACTTCCACTCTGTATAGTCTGTGCAGTCGGGGATCATAGCCAGCACCGCCACATTCGCGAATACAAAGCCAAGGCTTCCCACAAATCCCATGCCAATGACCTCAAAATCTGTGGCAAATTCCCGGCGCACCAGGAGCCAGATGGACTGGATCAGGATCACAAACATACCGATGAACACAGTTTTGATCTTGCCAAATTTTCTCAGCATGGCAGGCATCATGGGGATGACCACCAGGCTGATCCCCAGGGATACCAGAGAGAATACGGCTTTTAAGCCCATGTTCTCCACCACGCACCGGAGATAATATAAGGAAAGTGCAGAACTCATGGTATTCACAAGGGTAACGGCTCCCAGCAGCAGGGCTGCGCAGATCACGGCCCGGTTATGGATCACCAGTCCGATCTGGCTCTTAAAATGGATCTTTTCCGGAGTGGGAAGGGAATTATAGTAATCCACCCGCTTGGCTCCGTTGGCCGCACAGAGGCCGGTGATGATCATGGTGACACAAACGATCCCCACGCTGATGAGCCATCCAGTTCTGGGATCGGCCGATTTCTGTACAATGGGAATGGTGATCACGCCCACAACGGCTCCGGCAATGAAGCCGCCGTACTGACGGCAGGTGAGCATCAGATTCCGTTCCTGTGGATCCCGGGTCATGGCACTGTTCAATGCCTGCCACGGAACCGTAAACTGGGTATAGAAAACCGAATACAGGAGCAGCGCCACAATATAATAGATCCACATTCCGGTCTCCGGAAGATCCGGGACAGTAAACAGCATGACCATAATCACAGCCCATAAAAGGATCCCCATGATCATATGGGGGCGGTACTTGCCCCACCGCTTTGTATTGGTACGGTCCGCGATGCCGCCGATGATGGGATCGTTGATGGCATCCCAGATGATCAGCAGCGTATTTAAGATACCTACGGCTCCCACATGGAGACCGGCCACATCGCTCATGAAGTTCATGGCATAGGCCGTTTTAAACTGGGAAGGCATGGTGCTGGCCACGCCGCCAAGGCCGTAGGAGACAAGCTCTCCCTTGGACATCTTCCGGTCCCGCTGGTCCTCCTGGACGTCAGCGGGTACGTTTTTCTTTTTTGACATATCCTGCGTCTCCCCTTCCTTTTATTTCTTCATCCAGGGCTTTGCATCCTTGGGAAGCAGCGGCTGATATCCGTCTGGTCCCGTTTTTCTCTTAAACTCTTCAGCTGCCTTTTTTACCAGCTCCGGATCGTCCAGCAGGTCGATGGCCGCCGCTGCCAGGACCTTTCCGGCGTACAGGAGTCCCTTATGGGCAATGGAGGATTTTCCCTGTGACACCATCTGCCAGGTGTGCTCCGGCGTGCCTCCCGCACAGGTGGCCGCAACGATCTGGGAGGTGGGGCATACCCAGCTCACGTCTCCCACGTCTGAAGAGCCGGACAAAGGTTTTTCAGAGGGGCGGTAGGGAAGGATAAAGCTGTAAATGCTCTTTTTATCGTACTGCTCGCCCAGAACCCGGCCCTTTTCTCCCATGATCCGCTCAAACCGGTCCGCCAGCTTCTGCCTGCCCGGCATGGTATCCTAGATGGCGCTGGCAAAGGCATACTCCTCCTCTGTGTATTCCGGCAGGCCCACGGCCTTCATGTTCTCATAGAGCACCTCCTCCAGAGTGTGGTTCACCAGGATATTGGAGCAGGCCTTTTCCAGCTGGATCTCCACCTCCACGCCGCACATCATAGCGGCTCCTCTGGCGATCTGGTTGACTCTTTCGTAGATCTCCCGAACCTGGTCATTCTTGGGCGCGCGGATCAGATAAACAGACTCCGCCTCCGCCTGGACCACGTTGGGGGCGTCTCCGCCTGTGTTGGTGATGGCATAATGGATCCTGGCCTCTGGGATGATGTGCTCTCTTAAGAACTGGACGCCCATGTTCATCAGCTCCAGGGCATCCAAGGCGCTGCGGCCCAGGTGGGGGCTGGTTCCCGCATGGGCGCTGACTCCCTTAAAGAAATAGTGGATTCTCACATTCGCAAGGGTGCTGAAGGCCCATACGCTGTTTAACTGGTTGGGATGCCAGGAAAGGGCGATGTCCACGCCTTTAAATACGCCGTCCCTGGCCATAAACGCCTTGGCGGAACCTCCTTCCTCGGCAGGGCAGCCGAAATAAATGATGGTTCCGGGCTTTTTTGATCCCTTCAGATACTCTTTCACAGCAATGGCCGCTGCCAGGCTTCCGGTCCCCAGCAGGTTATGGCCGCAGCCGTGTCCGTTTCCTCCCGGCTCCAGCGCCTCCTTCTCCGTAGCACACGCCTTCTGGCTCAATCCCGAAAGGGCATCAAACTCGCCCAGGATCCCGATCACCGGAGAGCCGCTGCCATAGGATCCGGAAAACGCTGTGGGGATCCCGGCCAGGCCAGAGGTCACCGTAAAGCCCTCTTTCTTCAAAGCGTCCATAAGGATCCCGGAAGAAACCGTTTCTGTATAATCTGTCTCTGGATTGTCCCAGATGGAGTCGCTGACGGAGAACAGGAAATCCTGCTTCTCGTCCAGCAAGTCTAAAGCTGTCTGTTTGTCCATGATAAAGCCTCCCTGCTTTCGTTCAGATTTCTTATCTGCCTCCATCATACCAGTGGTTGACAATTCCAGGTAGATATGAAATAATTACAGGGATGTATATTTTTTGTGCAAATCATTCAAAAAACCCAGGTGATACCGATGAAAATAGAGCAGATTCAATATGTCCTGGCTATTTATGAAACAGGCTCCATATCCAAGGCAGCGGAACGTTTCTATCTGTCCCGCCCCAATATCAGCAATGCCGTAAGGAATCTGGAAAATGAACTGGGCTTCGAGATCATGGAACGCGGGGCCAAAGGCGTGCGTTTCACGAAAGAGGGCCTTTTATTTGTCCAGAAGGCTGTCCGGATCCTGAAGGATGTGGACGAGATCCAGGAAATTGGAAACAGCCGGTCCAGGCTCCGGTTCGGGATCGTAAATCCCAACTGTCCCATGGTGGAGGAGGCCTTCATCCGGCTCTGCGGCCAGGTAGAGACTGCCAAAGAACTGAAAAATTACCAGGTTTCCCTGTACCGTGAGTACCAGTATGAGGGAATGCGGCTTCTGAATCAGAAAAAAGCCGACCTGGTCATCACCGTCAGCAACAATTTAAACGCCCCCTCCATGATCCGGGAAATGGAGGAGCGCGGCCTGGAATACAGAAAGCTCCTGGACGTTCCCTGCAACGTCAATCTTTCCAAAAACCACCCCCTGGCCCAGGATCCGGATTTTAAGCTGGAGAAGCTGAAGGATTATCCCTTTGTGGAGTATGCCATTGAAGGGGACCGGGGATCCCCCTATAACCGCATCTCCCAGGTAAGCTTCATCAATCTCTCAAAGCTGTTCCGGGTCAGCTCGGGCAATATGCGGACCCGGGTTATCGCTGCCACCAACGCTTACAGTGTGGGCATCGCCATGCCTCCATCCTGGGCAGAAGAATACGGCCTATGCTGTATCCCCATTCCTGGGTTTACCATGGAGTTCGGCTGCATCCGCCGGGCCGGGGAGCCAGTGTCGCCTCCGGAGCAGATGTTTATGGAGTTTTTAAAAAAAAGAGCTGGATTTTCTGGATAAGAAGGAATAACAGAAATGAAAAAACGGCGGGATCCACAGACTGAACCGGATCCCGCCTCTTTTTTAAATATTGGGCATATTGGCCGTTGGCATCATCAGGACCTTTCCTGTGCCGCGGTATACGTTCACCAGCCCCTCTCCAGAGGCCGCTGAGCCGATGAGGCTCTTTCCGGACCGCTCCACCGTAAAGTCCAGAGTGCTGCTCCAGGCGATCACAAAATTCCCATCCACCTTCAGAACGTCGTTCTCCAGGCGGATCTCAATTAACTCCTCTCTGGGACAGGAGGCCTCGATGCACGCCACGCCGTTTCCGTTGAGGCTTAAATTGAACAGCCCCTCTCCTCCGGCCACGGCAGAGGACAGGTTGGCCCGCATGACTGCTTTGTGCTTCAGGCTGGACTCACAGGCCAGGAAAAGGCCGTCGTCCAGGACCACAGAGCCGCCCCAGTCAGCCACATCCAGGAGGATCAGATGCCGGTAGGTGGGCTCCAGTACCAGGATCCCGTTTCCTGTATATTCCGGCTTGATGGTGGATTCTCCGCTGGCCTTTCCCCGTACAGCTTTTCCAAAGAAATCCCCCACGCCCTTAGGTCCGGCCTGACAGGGACAACTACAAATTTTAAGGATAGGCAGGTGTTGCATTGGCAGCACCTGCCTGTTCC